>DATKYK010000042.1 GCA_035528575.1 Dehalococcoidia bacterium
CTGAACTCCATCTGGAAGCTGCCCCGACCCTGGGTCATGGAGCGCAGGTCAATGGCATAGCGCTGAACCTCAGGGAGGGGCGCCTGAGCCTCAACCACGTTCCACCCACCCTGCGGGTTCATGCCCATTACCTTGCCCCGCTTGCTGTTGAGATCACCGATAATATCGCCAATGTAGCTCTCGGGCACGGTGATTTTCATGTTCACTATTGGCTCAAGTAAAACCGGCTGCCCATCAGAAAGACCCTTCCTCACGGCGTGGGAACCAGCGATCTTGAAGGCCATATCCGAGGAATCGACGGCGTGATAACTACCATCGTAGAGCGTTACTTTTATGTCAACCACAGGATATCTCGCCAGCACTCCCTCCTGAAGTCCCTCAGAAACCCCCTTCCCCACGGCTGGGATGTAGTTCTTGGGCACCGCCCCGCCCACGATGCGGTTGCTGAACTCATAGCCCGCTCCCCGGGGCAGTGGCTCCACCTCCAAGAAGACATGCGCATACTGACCATGCCCGCCCGTTTGCTTCTTATGCTTGTATTCCGCCCTTGTCGAACTGGTGACTGTTTCTTTGTAGGGAACCCTGGGGGTCTCTATCCTGACCGATACCCCGAACTTGCGCTGCATCTTATCCGCTACCACCTCCAGGTGGGTCTCGCCCATGCCGGAGAGGATGGTCTCCGAGGTATCTGCCTCACGTCGAACCCGCAGGGAGGGGTCCTCTTCAGCGATCCTGGAGAGTGATGAACCCAGCTTATCCAGGTCTTCCTTGGTCTTGGGGTGTACCGCCACGCTCATGGAGGGTAGGGGAAATTCAATAGCGGGCAGGATCAGGGGATGGTCTTTCCCGGATAGGGTATCACCGGTGCTGGTCTCCGCCAACTTGGCTACCGCCCCGACATCCCCCGCCACCAGGTGAGGCACCGGCTCCTGAGCCTTACCCCGAAGCATAAAGATCTGCCCGATGCGCTCCTGGCAATCCCTGGTGGCATTCCAGACGGTGGAGTCGCTGTAGAGGGTGCCGGAGTAGACCCTGAAGCAGGTAAGCTTGCCTACATAGGGGTCTGCGCTGGTCTTGAATACCAGCGCAGACAGGGGAGCGGTTGCATCGGGGTCGATGGTTTCTTCCTGCTTTGACTTGGGGTCTGTCGCCGAGATTTGCCCTCTATCTTTGGGGGAGGGCAGGTAATGGCAAATGGCATCCAAAAGCCCGGTAGTGCCCATGTTCTCCTGCGCCGCGCCCACCAGAACCGGTACTACCTGCCCACCAAGGGTGGCCACGCGCAGACCCTGGCGGATCTCCTCCTCGGTCAGCGCCTCGCCCTCCAGGTATTTGGTAATAAGGTTATCGTCTGTTTCCGCCACCGTCTCTACCAGCTTCTCACGAAATTCTTCAGCCTCACTCTTCAGGGAATCGGGGATCTCCCCCTCCTTATCCTTCAAATAAGCCTTCATGGTAACGAGGTCGACCACCCCCTCGAAATTCTCCTGAGCACCGATGGGGAGCTGTATGGGTAGACACTGCTTCCCCAAACTCCCCTGAATCCCCTCTAAAACCTTGAGGAAGTCGGCATTCTCCCTATCGATCTTGTTAATAAATACCAGACGGGGGATGTTTCGCTCCTCGGCATAGCCCCAGACCAGCTCGGTCCCCACCTCCACGCCGGATGAGGCACATACCACGATGACCGCCCCATCGGCAACGCGCACCGCAGCCCTGACCTCGCCCACGAAGTCGGCGTAGCCCGGGGTGTCAAAGAGATTCACCTTGAGCCCCTGCCACTGGCAGGGAATTAGTGAGAGGTAGATGCTAATCTTGCGCTTGACCTCATCAGGGTCGTAGTCCGAGGTAGTGTTCCCCTGTTCCACCCTGCCCAAGCGGGTGATCGCCCCTGAGCTATAGAGCATCGCCTCGGAGAGCGAGGTCTTGCCAGCACCCGAGTGGGAAAGCAGCACCACGTTGCGCATCTGCTCAGTGGTATATTGCGGCATCGACTATCCCCCTTCCCTCAATGCGGATATCTGTTCTGCCCTCTTCCTGGGCCTCATCCCGCCCATTATAACCCTTTTGGGGAATAGCTGACAATGCTGATACCGCTGAGGCTCACCGGCGACCCGTCACCATCTTCCTATTGGAACTGTCATTGCCACAAAAATAGAGCTACGTTCCATGTCATTCAGAACCTGTTTCGGAATCTCAAGGTTAATACGGGGATGCTGAAACAAGTTCAGCATGACAACATAGAAGAAACCAACGGCCATCAACTATCCCCAATCTACTAATCACCAATTCCCCCTTCTCCAGCACAGGTGTTGCTCATTCCAATGGTTAGGTGCTATAATCAGCTACACTGCAGCTAATTGAGTGGGGAAAATGAAGCTAAGTCGTGAAGAGGTATTGCGCCTTGCCACCCTTTGCCGGTTGAGCCTCTCCGAGGAGGAGATGGAGAGATTCCAGGAGCAGCTTTCCCATATCCTGGAGAACTTCGAGGTTATGCAGCAGGTCGATACCAGCGATGTCCCCCCTACAGCATACCCCATCCCGCTGGAGAACGTGGTTGGGGAGGACGAGGTAGCACCCTCACTCCCCCAGAGCGATATTCTCGCCAACGCCCCTCATCAGGAGGAGGGTTACTTCAGGGTGAAGGCAGTGCTGGAGCAATGAGAACCGCGATCACAAAAATCAGCAGGTAATAGAGGAGTTGACTATCGCGCAGGTCGAAAAAAGGGGAGTAACTTGAACCGCTACGACCTTACCATTCACCAGGCTCACCAGCTTCTCAAGAAAAGAGAGCTCTCCTCTCTGGAGCTAACCAGGGCAGTGCTGGAGCGCATAGCCCGGGTGGAAAAAAGGGTTCATGCCTTCGTTACCGTGACCGAGGACGAGGCGCTTCACCAGGCAGCGCAGGCAGATGAGCGAATCAAGAGGGGGGAGCTAACCCCCCTGACCGGTGTCCCGGTGCTCATCAAGGATAATATGTGCACCAAGGCAGTCGTCACCACCTGCTCATCGAGGATGCTGGAGAATTTCGTCCCCCCTTATGACGCCACGGTGGTTGAGAAGCTGAGGGATGCCGGCATGGTGATGGTGGGCAAGGGAAATATGGACGAGTTCGCCATGGGCTCATCCAACGAGCACTCTGCGTTCTTCCCCACCTGTAACCCGTGGGACCTGGAGCGGGTCCCCGGTGGCTCGAGCGGGGGGCCGGCGGTAGCGGTAGCCACCGGTGAGGCGGTCTACGCCATAGGCTCCGATACCGGGGGAAGCATTCGCCAGCCAGCCGGATTCTGCAACGTGGTGGGCCTAAAGCCCACCTACGGCCGGGTCTCCAGATACGGCCTGGTGGCCTTCGCCAGCTCCCTGGACCAGATAGGACCGCTTACCAGGGATGTTACCGACTCGGCGCTGGTGATGAATGCTATCGCCGGGTACGACCCCAGGGATTCGACCTCGGCAAACTATCCCGTCCCTGACTACACGAGAGCTCTCATACCCGATCTCAAGGGGCTTAATCTGGGCGTCCCCAGGGAGTACTTCCTTGAGGGGATGCAAAGGGGGGTGGAGGAGGCAATGCGCACCGCCATCGCCGCGCTGGAGGAGCTGGGGGCAACGGTGGATTGGGAGGTGTCGCTGCCCCATACCAAATACGGCCTGGCCGCTTACTACATTATCGCCCCCTCGGAGGCGATGGCCAACCTCGCCCGCTACGATGGGGTGAAGTACGGATTCTCATATGACGGCGAGAGCATGTGGGATGATATGGAGAAGACAAGGGGCTATGGCTTTGGCCCCGAGGTGAAACGGCGCATCATACTGGGCACCTATGCCCTCTCCGCCGGCTACTACGATGCCTACTACCTAAAGGCGCAAAAGGTGCGCACCCTGATCAGGCGGGAGTTCGAGCAGGCCTTTGAGCGCTACGATGCGCTGATAACCCCCACCTCGCCCACGGTGCCCTTCAAGATCGGGGAGAAGGTGGATGACCCGCTCCAGATGTACCTGAGCGATGTCTGTACCCTGCCCATAAACATCGCCGGCATACCCGGCCTTTCCGTCCCCGCCGGCTTCTGCGATGGGCTGCCGGTTGGGATGCAGATTCTGGGCAAGCCCTTCAGCGAGGAGATGCTCCTCCGCATCGGCTTCGCCTACGAACAGGCAACCGGGTGGTGGGAGCGGCGGCCGCAGCTTGAAAAAGGGGGTGCGGTGGCTGGAAATTTGAAAGGGGGATAAGTATCCATGTGGTTATATCTGGTGATATTCCTGGTGGTTACTGCCATTTTCATCCTTGACACCGGAGAGGAGGGAAAGTAATGGAATGGAAATACTGGCCAATTATCGGGCACTTCTCCATACTTCTTCTCGGCGTCCTGTTGCTTGTGGGGTTTATCCGTTATGAAGGTTCAGCAGCGGGACCCACACCAACAGCATCGCCGACACCGCCGCCAACAGTGGTGCTGTCGTGCCAGCAAGCAAACGATGCCATTCAGGACGCCGTCAGTGATTATCACAATAATACAAGAAAGTGGCCTACCTCTGACGGCCGGCCAGGAGATATTCTGTGGACACAGCTTGTTCCCAAATATATGGATAGCGTCCCCGGCATCGATAGCAGGTGCGACTGGTGGGTGAACAGCGAACCGGAGGGGGAGGTTTGCATCAGGAACCGGTGCTGAGGGTGCACATGTGGCACGTCGTGCTCACAAGACTAGGATAAAAAGGGAAAGTCAGTTGCTATGCCCTACGAGCAGGCGACTCGCTGCGGCGAGCGGGGGACACCAAATTACAAAGGGCGTGATGTACAGTAAAAATCCAGTTCATAATCGGCAAAGCCAAAGCAAAGGAGGTACATAATGAGGATCACAAAGGTTGTCTTATCATTGCTCCTGGGCACCCTGCTGGTGTCCGCATTCGCCTGCTCCCAGGAACCGAGTCCAACACCCACGCCGACACCAGTCCCCACCATCGCTTACAATGATATGAATACCGGCGGAGACGCCGGTAACAACATGGAGACTGCCGCTAGAATTTCTCTTACCGCCAGTGGCACCGGTTACCTCAATGAAGTCCCCGGGGACAATCAGGACTACTATACCTTCAATATCTCCGCGCCGGGCACCATAAATGTCTCCATGACACCATCATTTGGTGCTAACTTCAACCTGTGCCTGAAGAACCCTACTGGTACCACCGTGGCCAGCTCCAACAGGTCCGGCTATGAAAAGGAGTCGATCTCTTACCAGGTGGCGGAAACTGAATACTGGTTTGTAGGGGTAGACCAGGAGGCGGGAAGCGGCAACTACTCCCTTAGCATATCATTTAACCCTATATTCCAGAACGATATGAACACAGGAGGCGATGCCGGTAACACCCCAGAGACCGCTGCCAGCATCGCCCTTCCTGCTACCGGAACCGGTTACCTCGATGAGGCTATTGTTGACAGTTGGGACTACTATACCTTCCTTATTACTGCACCCGGCACCATCAATGTTTCCATGACACCATCATTTGGTGCCAACTTCGATCTCTACCTTGAGGACCCTTACGGGACAACCCGGGCCAGTTCCACCAAGGCCGGTTATCAACCGGATACTATCTCCTATAATAATTCAACGACTGGATACTGGTTTGTTAGGGTAGAGCAGGAGGCAGGAAGCGGCAATTACTCCTTGAGCATATCTTTCGAATGAGCCAGCCGCACGGCAGTTCCATGAAAAGCGTTTCTAAGGCCGGAGATTGGATGCCGCCAGCGACAGCGCCAGTTTCAACAAGCACCTCTCCGCTGAAGAACGCTTTCCCTGATTTAACCAGGAGATAGTACGAGATCTCTTCCGGTGGCAATTTTATGTTTGAAATAGATGCTCACCGACCAATCCAGGTCACCTGCTACTCCGGGCGCAGCTATGCCGACCGCCCCGCTTCGTTCGTTTGGCGGGGTAAGCAGTATGAAGTGAATGAAATAGAAAAAGAATGGCTTGAACCGCGACAAAAACACTTCATAGTGCGAGCTACGGGCGAAAAGGGCGAAAAAGGTGAGAAGCGGTTCGATATTTACTATGATGAGCGGGAGGATTCGTGGTCGCTATGCGAGGTTTAGTGAATACCTTCATCGATAAGAGGGAGCTGGCACTGCTTGCCAGGGAGACCAGCGAGATAACGGCTTTTGACTCATATCTGAAAAACCGCCTTTCCGATAGCGCCATCGATGGGCTCAAGGCATGGGAATATGGCAAGCTAGTGAGCTTCATCGGCGACTTCGGCGGGCTTCAGGTGCTCGATGTGGGACCGGGGGATAGCACCTTCTGCCTCTTTCTAGCGAAAAAAGGGGCATCGGTCGCCACCATCGACTACCCCCAGCCGATGGCGCCGGATAAGGAGGGCTTCAGAAGAAGCTGCCGAGAAAACAGCGTCGCCGTCCACTGCGGCACCATGCTACAGATGCCATATAAGAATGAAAAATTCGACCTGGTAACCTGTATTTCTACCATCGAGCATCTGGATGTAACCCCAAATTGGAAGCCCATTCCGTACCTGGATTTCATCGCACTAACCCGTACAGCCCTTGCCGAGATGGGGCGGGTGCTCAAGGAGGGCGGATATCTATACATTACCTCGGACGCCTATGAGCCGCGGCGTCAGAAGACGGATAACTGGAGTCTGGGGACGATATACGATGGCATCGGCGCTGCCTACAGCATCCATGACATCGAGGAGATATTCGTAAACACCATCAGGCAGGCTGGCCTTGCCCTGGTGAATGGCTATGACTACCGGCCAGGCCTGGTGCTCCATGACCCCCAGAGGTGTAACTACCGTGGCAGATACTTCACTACCTTCGGCGTCCTGGCGCAAAAGGGATGTGGACGATGATCCTGGTTAGCGGTGGAACCGGCTTTGTGGGCAGCTACCTCATCCCCAGGCTGGCAAGTGGCGAAAAAGGCCATGGGAAGATAAAATGCCTGGTGAGAAATCCCGAAAAGTCCAGGGCGCAGGCGCTGCGGGAGCAGGGGGTAGAGCTGGCACCGGGAGATGTGACCCGGCCTCAAAGCCTGAGAGAGGCAATGCAGGGCGCGGACACCGTCATCCACCTGGTGGCGATAATCAGGGAGAGTAAAGCGGCCACTTTCCACGGGGTTAACGCTCAGGGAACAGGGAATATGGTAGAGGCTGCCCTGGCCTCAGGCGTTAAGCGGTTCATCCATGTAAGTGCCCTGGGTGCCAGTCCTGATCCCGGGTACCGCTATACCTATTCCAAGTGGCAGGGGGAGGAGGCACTGCGAAGCAGCAACCTGGACTATACCATCTTCAGGCCATCGGTCATCTTTGGCCAGGGCTACGGCTACAGCTTCGTTGACAGCATGATACGGTCGCTCAACATGTTGCCCTTGATCGCTCCCCTACCCGGCGGGGGGAAGACTCGCTTCCAGCCTATCTGGGTGGAGGATGTGGTATCCTGCATAATTGGGGCACTACATGATAGAGGTAAGGGCTGTGAGAACGGAAAAACCTATGATATAGGTGGGCCGGAGCACCTCACCTACCGGGAGATGCTGGATGCTGTTATTCATGCCCTGGGCGCCCGGCGTGTCAGGGTTAACATCCCCATCACCTTGATGCGACTGGTGGTGCCGGCGATGGAAAGAGCCATGAGCAACCCGCCGATAACCTCAGTAGAGCTTAAACAAATGGACCTGGACAATACCACCGACCTTGATTCGGTGGAGCGCCACTTCGGATTCAAGCCGGCGGCACTGAGCCAGAAGCTGAGCTATATCATGCCATCATGATCAGTTTTACGTACTATAAGAGACTGCTGAAAAAGAGGTGCCCCGATATAATCGGGGCCGGGGGTCTCCCCGATGTATCGGGGCAGCTTTAATAAGTCCCCCAAGATTGGGGGATTTGGGGGTTGATTGAGACTATTTCAGCAATCTCCTTTAGAGAAATCGTTTGAGAAAGAGCGAATAAAACGCAAGAGGGAGGATAATATGAATGAGATCTTTCAAATCCTGGAAGAGGACGCTCGCAAGAGCCCCCAGCGTATCGCCACCATGACCGGTATCCCCCTCGCTAAAGTGAAAGCGGCGATCAAGCAGGCAGAGCGCGACCACACCATCATTAAATACAAGGCGATAGTCAACTGGGATAGGCTGGGCGAGGGGCAGGTGGTAGCCCTGGTTGAGGTGAGGCTGGTACCCCAGCGCGATGTCGGGTTCGACGCCATCGCCGAGCGGATCTATCGATTCCCCGAGGCGCGCTCGGTATACCTGATGTCAGGCACTTATGACCTCGCCGTGCTGGTAGCAGGTAAGACAATGCAGGAGGTCGCTTCCTTCGTCACCCAGAAACTCGCCCCCCTTGAAGGGGTACAGGGTACGGTGACCCATTTCCTGCTCAAGCGCTATAAGGAGGACGGCGAGGTGCTGGAAGGTGAGGAGCGGCTGAAGCGCGTGCCCATCATGCCTTAGCAATATTACGATGGGTGCTACTGAATAGACGGTAAATCCTAAAATTGCATGATGATTGCCTTACAGTGTGAAAGGGCAAAAAATGAAAAAGCGAAATGTGATCTCCAAAAGGGTGAGGGACATATCGCCATCGGGGATCAGGAGGTTCTTCGACATCCTGGCCTCGCTGGAGGGGGTCATCTCCCTGGGCGTCGGCGAGCCTGACTTCGTCACCCCCTGGCACATCCGCGAGTCGGGGATATACTCACTGGAGCAGGGATATACCTCCTACACCTCTAACTACGGTCTGCTGGAGCTGCGGGAGGAGATCGCCCGCTATCTAAATGGCCGCTACGGGCTGGTCTACGACCCCCAAAAGGAGATACTAATCACCGTGGGCGTCAGCGAGGGGCTTGACCTGGCGATGCGTGCTGTCATCGACCCCGGGGATGAGGTTATCGGCCACCAGCCGAGCTATGTATCCTACATGCCCTGCGCCATGCTGGCCGGGGGGAGGTTCGTCCCGGTTCCCACCTATGTCGAGAACGAGTTCAAGGTAAGCGCGGACGATATCGAGAAGCGGGTTACCCCCAGAACCAAGGCACTCATGCTGGGCTACCCCAGCAACCCCACCGGCGGGGTGATGGACCGCGCCGGACTAAAAAAGGTGGCAGATGTTGCCCAGCGACACGACCTTATAGTGATCTCAGATGAGGTCTACGAGCGACTGGTTTACGGGGTAGAGCACACCTGCTTCGCCTCCCTGCCCGGAATGCAGGAGCGCACCATTCACCTCGGCGGCTTCTCCAAGGCGTATGCCATGACCGGCTGGCGCATCGGGTATGCCGCGGCACGGGAGGCTATCATCGAGGCTATGATGAAGATTCACCAGTACACCATTCTATGCGCCCCGATAATGGCCCAGAAGGCGGCGATCGAGGCGCTCCGCGGTGGGGAGCCCCAGGTCGAGGAGATGGTTGCGGAGTATGACCAGCGCCGCCGAGTAATGGTCGAAGGATTCAACAGCATAGGGCTTGCCTGCTTCGAGCCACGGGGGGCGTTCTACGCCTTCCCCTCGATAAAGGGCACCGGGCTTTCATCTGAGGACTTTGCCGAGAGGCTGCTTCTCGAGGGGCATGTGGCCGTGGTCCCCGGCGATGCCTTCGGCGAGTGCGGCGAGGGCTACGTCCGCTGCTGCTACGCCACATCAATGGAGGAGATCGAGGAGGCACTGGAGCGGATGGGACGCTTCGTCAGAAGCCACCGCACGTGATGAACCGAGGGCTAAAGGTTGCCGTATCGTGGAGCGGTGGCAAGGACAGCGCACTTTCGCTCTTCCGCGCTATCAGGAGCGGTCTCCACATCCACTGCCTCTTGAACCTCATCAACCGCGATGCCTCAAGGAGCATGTCCCATGGCCTTGACCCAAGGTTGATAGCGGCCCAGGCCGAGGCCCTTGAGATACCCATCGTGCAGCGGAAAACCACGTGGGAGACATACGAGGATGAGTTCAAGCGGGCGGTAGTGGATCTGAAGCAGCACGGGGTAAGCGCAGTGGTATTCGGAGACATCGACGCCGGCATCGAGGAGCATAGGGACTGGATAGAGCGGGTCTCGGCTGAGCTTGAGGTGAGGCCCATATCGCCGCTGGGGGGCGGTACGCCGCAAGGGCTCCTCACCGAGTTTATCGACGCCGGCTTCGAGGCGATCGTGGTGTGTGCCAAGGCGGAGCTCTTCGGCGAAGAGTGGCTCGGCCGGAAGATGGATGAGGGTTTTATACAAGAGCTTCAGAGTAAAGATTTCCACCCCTGCGGGGAGATGGGGGAGTACCATACCCTTGTCACCAACGGCCCCATCTTCAAGCGGCGGATAGATATAATCGATAGCGAGAAGGTGTTAAGGGAGGGATACCGGTTTCTGGATATCTCCTCTTTCGCCCTTTCACCACGATGATGCGCGAAAAAGTACTGCTCTCATGGAGCGGGGGCAAGGACAGCGCGCTGGCCCTCCACGCGATCAGCCAGGACCAGCGATATGAAATCGTGGGTCTGCTTACCACGGTAACCGAGGACTATCACCGCATCAGCATGCACGGCGTGCGGGAAGCCTTACTGGAACAGCAAGCCGGCGCCATAGGTCTGCCCATCTCCAAGGTGTTAATATCTAAAAATGGCTCCTACGAGGAATATGAATCTCAAATGAAAGAGGTGCTACTCCAGTTTCAGCAATCGGGCGTTAATGCCGTGGTGTTTGGCGATATATTCCTGGAAGACATCAGGAAATACCGCGAGGAGAACCTGGCAAGGGTAGGGATGAAAGGCGTTTTCCCCCTCTGGGGAAAAGATAATCTCCCACAAGCGTTTATCGATTCTGGCTTCAAGGCTATCGTCACCTGTGTTGATACGAAAGCTCTGGATAAAAAATTTGTGGGGAGATTGTTCGATGGAGAGTTCCTGGCTGAACTGCCGGCCATCGTCGATCCCAATGGAGAAAACGGCGAGTTCCACTCCTTTGTATACGAAGGACCCATATTCCGGAAAAAGATATCATATAGAATCGGCGAGGTGGTCAAAAGGGATTCGTTTTACTACTGTGATCTAGAGCCGTGAAGCATAACCTAATGGCTAGCCCCTGGACCGACCCATGAAGTCCTGATGGATCTTCCTGTTGGTGGCGATGACACTCTTGCTTTGAATGCCGACCGGCTGCCCGTCAAGCTCGGTGACCACTCCCCCCGCCTCGCTCACCAGGAGGATGCCGCTCGCCAGGTCCCAGGGGTATAGGGCAAGGTGAATGTACAGATCAAGGCGACCGCAGGCGGTATAGGCCAACCCCAGCGCCGCCGAGCCCATCACCCTCACGCTCACCACCCCGGGCCAGAGGGCACTCGCAACCCCCAGAATCTCCTGCCCTATCTCAGCATCGTATCCCATGTCGAAGCCGACGAGGGATTCCCCAAGCGATGTTCTGGTAGATACGGCGATGGGGGAATCGTTTAAGAAAGCCCCCTGCCCTTTCTCCGCCCTGAATAGCTCCTTCCTCACCGGGTCGTAGCTGATACCCAGAAGAAGCTCCTCTCCCCGCGCCAGGGCGAGGGCTACGCAGAAGTGGGGGATGCCATAGGCATAGTTACGGGTGCCGTCAATGGGATCGATGATCCAGGTATAGGACGAATCGCCGGCGATGTCCGCAGATTCCTCGGTCATTATGCTAAAGTGGGGGTATTCGTATTGAAGGAGCGCCGAAATCTTCTCCTCCGCCAGCACATCGACATCGGTGACGATGTTGCTCCTCCCCTCTTTATAGGAAATGCGCTTCTCGCCGTGGAAGTGGGCCATAATGATGTCTCCCGCCTCCCTCACCGCCTGAACTGCCACCTCATAAGCCCCCCTGCCGCTCCTGCCTAATGGCAAATCGCCCATTGTCATCCTAGATAAGCCCCATCCTCTCTTTGACCTCTCTCAGTGTCTCGGCGGCGATGGCATGGGCGCGGAGGGCACCATCTGCAATCACCTCCTCGACGTACTGGGGATCTGCGGCAAGCGCAGCGCGCCGCTCGCGGAAGGACTTAAAATACTTATTTATATTATCAGCGAGGAATTTCTTGCACTCAACGCAACCTATTTTCGCCCCCTGGCAGTCATCGAATATGTTCCTAATTTGAGTGTCATACAAGGGGCGAGTAATAAATCGATGCAGGTTATATATATTGCATACCTGAGGATGCCCCGGGTCGCGGCGATATTTGCGGGCGGGGTCGGTGAAGGCACCCATCACCCGCTCCCGCGTCTCCTCGGGCGAGGCGGCTAGCTCGATCTCGTTGTTAAGGCTCTTGCTCATCTTGCTTGCACCGTCCAGCCCCACGATAATGGGAGCATCGGTTAGCTTTGCCTGGGGCTCAGGGAAGGTGGGTCCGAAGATATAATTAAAGCGGCGCACGATCTCCCGCGCCAGCTCCAGATGTGGCAACTGGTCCTCACCCACGGGGACGGTTTGCGCCTTGTATAAGACAATGTCTGCGGTCATCAGCACCGGGTAGCCCACCAGCCCATAGTTTATGTTCTCCGGCTGCATCCTGGCCTTCTCCTTAAAGGTAGCCACACGGGTGAGCCAGCCAAGCGGTGTGACCATGCTGAGCAGGGTGTGAAGCTCCATCACCTGGGGCACATGCGACTGGACAAACAGGATGCTCTTCTGGGGATCGAGACCTGCCGCCAGCCAGTCCAGCATCATCTCGCGAATGTTCCCCTGGAGCTTATCGGTATCCTCCAGGGTGGTCAGGGCGTGGATATCAACGATGCAATAGATGCACTCGTAATCCTGCTGAAGCTTGACGTAGTTCTGAATTGCCCCCAGGTAATTGCCGATGTGCTGCCTTCCCGTCGGCCTGGCTCCAGAAAAGACGCGTCCCTTCATTCTGCCTCCTCAATCGTAGAAGTTTAACACAAACGGAGGTCAGGGACAAGCTGACGTACTCGTCCAGTACACTGGTGGCATATCACCGTTCACCAGCTTTTACCCGTCATTGCGAGGACCCCGATTTATCGGGGGACGTGGCAATCTCCGGGTTAGTATGCCAATGTGGGGATTGCCGTGCCCCGACCCCGATATAGGCCGAAGTGTCGGCCGACCTGTCGACCTCGGGGGACAATTCGGCCTAACTTGGGGCTCGCAATGATGAGTGAAACGAAACCCACGATACCGGGTATCAACTATCTATCTGAACGAGATCACCTGACCCTCACTTGAACATCGCTGACTATTACGCTATGCTATACTGTGGCCCAGTCAAGGGGGTGATAGTGATAAAATCCTTCAGGGGAAATACTCCCAAGATACATGAGACGGCGTTTGTCAGCAAAGAAGCATACATAGTGGGAGATGTGGAGATAGGCGAAGGCTCGGGCATATGGCCGGGGACGGTTATAAGGGGCGATAGCGCAAAAATAACAATAGGGAAAAACACCCAGATCGAGGACAACTGCACGGTGCACAGCGGCGTGCCGATGACCATAGGCGAAAATGTGCTCATCGGGCACAATGTGGTAGTGCACTGCGCCCGTATAGGCGACAACGTGCTCGTGGGAAACAACGCCACACTGCTGGACAATGCGGAGATAGGTAGCTATTGCATTGTGGGCGCCAACGCGCTGGTCAATATGGGCATGAAGATCCCGGAGAGGACATTCGCCATCGGCGTGCCCGCCAGGATCAAGGGCGAGGTTCCTCAGGAGAGGACTGACATAATTAGTCTAGCGTTGCTCTTTAACATAGTGCTGGCCAAAGAATACAAAGAGCACGGACTCTAAATCCAGAGCTTTTAACATGATAAGGACCTTTAACGGTAAGACACCGAAGATACACCAGACAGCATTTATAAGTGAAGCGGCCTATGTAGTCGGGGATGTGGAGATAGGCGAGAACTCCAGTGTCTGGCCGGGGACAGTGATCCGGGGAGACCACGCCCCGATAGTTATCGGCAAGAACACCCAGATCGAGGACAACGGCCTTGTGCACACCGGAACTCCGATGTCTATCGGCGATAACGTACACATCGGGCATAACGTCGTAGTCCACTGCAGCCGCATCGGGGACACCACGCTAATCGGCAACCACGCCACCCTATCGGAGTATGCCGAGATAGGAGATTTCTGCGTAGTCGGTGCCGGCGCGCTGGTAACACCGGGGATGAAGGTACCCGACCGCACCTTCGTGGTCGGCGTGCCCGCCAAAGCCAAAGGTGAGGTGTCAGAGGATAGGATCGCTATCACCAGGCAGAGCGTAGAGATCTATATAAAGATGTCGAGGGAATACAAAGAACAGGGACTATAAACCCAGAGACCGCTGAAAAAGAGGTGCCCCGATATAATCGGGGCTGGGGGTCTCCCCGATGTATCGGGTTAGATTTAAAATGTCCCCCAAGATTGGGGGATTAGGGGGTTGATTGAGACTATTTCAGCATTCTCATCCAATACAGTAAGTTATTCCGTTAACTGGTGGTTGCTTGGACTCGATTGAGCCAAGCAGGCTAACTAAAGAAAGGGTTTAAAAAGGAGGTTTTTATAATGGGCCTGAGCAAGATACAGGAGTTGCTGGACTTCACCGGGAAGGTAGCCATCGTTACCGGTGGCGGCAGGGGCATTGGCCCGGCCATCGCACTGGGGTTTGCCGATGCGGGCGCCGACGTGGTGGTCACCAGCCGCACCAAGGCCGAAATAGACAAGGTAGTCAAGGACATCGAGGCAACGGGTAGGAAGGGCCTGGCGGTTACCGCCGATGTCGGCAAGGCCACTGATGTCCAGAAGGTGGTCGATGCGACCGTAGATAAGTTCGGCAAGATAGATATCCTGGTGAACAATGCCGGCTTCTTTCCGTACAGTCTTTTCCTCGATATAACCGAAGAGGAATGGGACCGGGTGCAGGATACCAACATCAAGGGACAATTTCTCTGCGCACAGGCGGTGGCCAGACAGATGGTAAAGCAGGGTAAAGGGGGGAAGATCGTCAACACCGCCTCCATCGAAGGGGAGTTCCCCATCACCGCCGGGCGCACCCACTACCATGCATCCAAGGGCGCGGTAATCAACTTCACCAGGGGCCTGGCCAAGGAGCTTTCCCAATACAAGATAAATGTCAATGCAATTGCTCCCGGATTGACCGATACCCCGGGTGCGCGGGAACTGACCGGAGGCTACAGCCTCGATTCTTTCGGTGACAGGATACCGATGGGCCGTCTGGGGAAGCCGGAGGATATTGCATGGGCAGTTCTCTTCCTGGCCTCGGATGCTGCCGAGTACATAGCAGGGTTTACGCTCTTCGTCGATGGGGGTCTACTTCTCGGCCGCGGCTGGAAGCGTATAGGGTAAGGTTAGTAGTAAGTAACGAAAGGGGAGGCAATGGCCTCCCCTTTTTATATCCAATATTACTATATCAGACATTTCATCATATTGTGCAGTCTAGAGGTCAGTCAGGTTGGTGAGAGAAGAAAGGGTGAGTTATTTTTATCAGGATACCAATAATCGCTGATTAACCTTTATTGAGTAAGGTCTCAGCTTTACGAGGTGAAACACTCTTTATTTTGCTGGCTCATCCACTTAGACTCAAATGCCCACTTTTATATGACTCGCTGTTTCTTTCTCTCTTCAATTTTTAACTATACTTCGATTCAGAGGCCTATGATTACAACACGCGCAGACACTTTAGTTGGTTAGGTTTGCTTTGTCAAGAATTTCAGTTGACAATCTGATGGTTTGTTAATGTTACCTGGTGCTTATATCGCCCCAATGCAACACTTATTGACAATGAGAGAGCTGCGGAGTACTATACTCGCACGCGACACACGACTGCCAATCACCTGAAGCGTGAAGCTAAGAACCTAATGTATGATTTTGAGAAAGGCAAACCGTGAGCAATCGCGGGGCACAAAGCTACAGGTCCTATTATAAAAGAATATACAGGATGGCTGGGTTGCCAAAGACCAATCCTTCTTAAGTCTTTCTGGGGTGAGAAAGGCTTTTGTTCGCCTGAGGTAAGGAGGGCTAGTACAAATGAAGACAAAATCAGTCAGTGTTGCTGTGGTGTCGTTCACGCTCCTCGTAGTCACCATCACCGCTGGTTGTTATGTGAAGCCCCCGTTAGGATACCTGGCAGCAGCCGCCTGCTTGTCACCGAAGTATTAGAGGAAACAAGGGGCCCGACTGAGTCACGGATGGTCACATGAATGATATTCCACCTATATGGGTTATGGAGCCATCAGCAAGCGGGAAGAGGCGTCAGTTTTCAGAGACCCTGATAGGTAAAGATAGTCAGCCCGACTTGAAAGCTATCAAATCGCGCTTGAGTGAAATCCGCGAGTACTCTCTGCGTGAGCACGGGTCGCTCTTGGAAAAATTTAGGGATAACATAACAAGGTGTCCGGGCATACAATTTAAATCAGCATATGATGCTGAGGAGGCTGCGGACTATATCAAGGAAGTTGCTCGCGGGACAGAGAACATAATAGTAAATAGGTCGAGCCTCGTCATGAATGAGCTAAAGCCGAGATTGGAGAGGCGTGGTTTCCGTGTTGATGAGCCATACTATAGCGAGTTCGACTGTTTCGAGAGCAGGATAAGGGATTATTGGGACCTTCCGAATCTGCTAGGGAAGGGCCTCGTAATGAATTTCGAGGTCTCTAACAACTCAACAGACCTGTGTCTGCCGCCTGGCCATGGAAAAACGGTAAAGGATTGCGTCGCTGTGCTAGGCGTAAATGCAGCCTCCGGGGAAGACGGCTCCATATTCTTCCTACAGCACATGTCCAACATATCCAAGAGCCTGGAGCAAGCCGGACAGGTTATACTTATCATCGGGCTCAACAAAGTAGTGAAGGACAAAGAGGAGGCAGATTTTCAGACAAGGTGTATGGGAATATTTGGTATGGAAGGCATGCTCCTGAACCTCAGGCCAAGGCAAGCTGAGCCCGTTGATATAGATAGCCTGCCAGGTTTCCCGGTACTTGAAGACAGGTCGATGCACATCATCCTCCTCGATAACGGTAGAAGCAGAATCTTAGGGAGCAGCTTCAGAGAGCTACTTCTCTGTATTGGTTGCAAGGCATGTATTAAGCAGTGCCCCATTAGTCGCTTTATGAGCCAGAACGGCGCTATCTGGAGCCCCGAAGACTACCTGTTCATGTTCCTTTTAGGCGAGAATCGATCGATGGATACATGCCTTCACTGTGAGGCATGTCGTGTTGAATGTCCTTTAGACATTGATATCCCGAAGTTGATGTGGATGGCTCAGGCCGATCATGCTGCCAAGCATGGACGAACCCTCCGTGACCGCGTGCTTGGGAATCCCGAATTGCTTGCCAGAGCCGGGAGCATGGCCTCCCCTGTTTCCAATGTCGTCACGAACATCGAGCCGGGCAAGACGATAATCGAGGAGGCTTTAGGCCTGGACAGAAAGAGGAGACTGCCCAGCTTTCGCCGCGAGACCTTCAAGGGGTGGTTCGCAAAGAGGGATGGTGGAAACGGGGAAGCAAGCCCTGGCAGGAAGGTAGCCTATTATGTCGGGTGTTTTGCCAATCACTACGATCCTGGGGTGGCCAAGGCTTTAGTCAATGTCTTGGAGAGAAATGGATTTGAGGTTGTGGTTCCTGACCAGAAGTGCTGTGGCATGCCAATGATTGCCAGTAAAAATATGAGCGGTGCTCGCAAGAATGCAACGTATAACATCGAATCTCTGGCTGCAGTGGCGGCAGAGGGGTATGACATCATTACCACCTGCCCCAGTTGCAGCTTGATGATAAAGCGAGAATATCTGAATTTATATAACAGCGATGAGGCGAAGCTGGTCTCGGAGCACTTACATTATGTGGACGAGTACTTGGTGTTGCTGCATAGGCAGGGCGCCTTGAATACGGACCTGGCTGAGATTTCCGAATCGATATTCTACCATGCCCCCTGCCACTTGAAGGTCCAGGACATGGTGGGAGACTCCCTTGAACTGCTGTGCCTGATACCGGGGTTGTCGATAGAGAAAGTTAACACCACTTGCTGTGGGATGGCTGGATACCATGGCTATAAGAAGGCGCATTCCGGTCTATCTATGGAGATCGGCGCCAGATTGTTCCAGGAGAGCGATCTGCTGGCCCGGACAGGCAAAGTGGCAACAAGCTGCGGGGCATGTAAGTTGCAAATAGAAGCGGGTACCGGGGCTCAGGTGATACACCCTATTGTATTATTGCAGGAAGCGTATGGCATCGGGCGTTATGCATTATGATGTGCTATATTATGGTCTGATGTGTAAGAATCGTAGGTGACGAACTCCGGGTCGTCCCGAAATCTCCAGGAGGCTCAAGAACGTAGGAGGGTAGAATGCAAGAACGGAAGATAGCCTACATTGATCTGTCAACAGGAGAGGTTAGAAAAGAGCTGATTCCGCATAAGATGCGGGAAATGTATCTCGGTGGCAGAGGCATAGATATGTATCTGCTATACAATCATATTTCACCTGGCATCGATCCGTTGGGTCCCGAAAACGTGCTGGCAGTCAGCGCAGGTCTACTCGTAGGCACCCTGGCTCCATCCAGTGGAAGATGTGATCTGGCGGCTAAGTCTCCGCTAACAGGCTTTATAGGCAACAGTAATATGGGAGGCTTTTTCGCTCCTGAGCTCAGGTTTGCTGGATTCGATCATCTGGTGATCAAGGGGAAGGCCGAAAAGCCCGTTTATCTCTGGATACATGATGGGGAGATCCAGATTCGAGATGCCGCTCACCTCTGGGGGAAGGACACCAGTGAAACCCCTGCCATTATCAGAACAGAGCATGGAGACGAAGACATAAAGGTAATGTGTATCGGCGAGGCGGGAGAAAACCTGGTCAGGTTCGCCATCATCCTCGGCGGGATTAAGAACAGCGGGGGCCGAACGGGGTTGGGCTGTGTCATGGGCTCGAAGAAACTGAAAGCCATTGCCGTCAGAGGTACTCAGGGTTTGGCCATCACGTATAGCGAGGAGGCTCTGGGGTATCTTGATTATCTTATGGGGCTAATAAGGGATAACTCGGTGTTTAAAGAATTCTCCAAATGGGGCACCCCAATGTTCCACAGCTCATCGGACTTGGTGGGCCGGATAAGGAACAGAAACTTCCAGCTCAATAAGGTTCCCAACGGCGAGGTTTTGTATGCTGAGAACCTGGGCAAATACTCGATAGGGATGGCTGCCTGCTTCGGTTGTCCGATCCACTGTCGCCATAGATACGTGGTACCGGAAGGGCCTGGCAAGGGTAGCTACGTTGAAGGTCCAGAATGGAGTACGCTGTCTGCCCTGACCGCAGAGGTTGATTGCATAAGAATGGAAGCTGCCCTCGTTGGCAACTACCTGGTCAATAAGTATGGTATCGACTCCCTGGAGTTTGGCAGCATGGTCTCTTGGGCAATGGAGCTCTATGAGAAAGGGATCATCGATGACAAGGTTACCGAAGGTCTGAGGCTGGAGTGGGGCAACGAGGAAGCGATGTACGAAATGGTGCGCAGGATTGCCAAAAGGGAGGGAGTACTGGGAGACATATTGGCTGATGGGCCCCTTAGAGCTATAGAGAAGCTAGGGGAGGAATCACGCTACTACAACCTCCACATAAAGGGCATGAGTTGTCTACACACGGATGAGAGGCCTACTCCTAGCCATGCATTGGGCATAGCTACATCTACCAGGGGCGCTGATCACCTGAGAAGTCGCCCTGGTGTGGATGCTCACCTGTTGCCCCCAGAGACCAGGGACAAGTTGTTCGGCTTCCCCACGCCTGACATGGTCTCCTATGAAGGGAGTGCTAAGCTGGTCTGGTGGCATGAGCTTATATACGCTATTTCAGACGCCCTGGGGACGTGTAAGTTCCAGCCTCTTCTCATGAGTCCCTCCATTTTCGGTTACGATGACTATTGCAAGCTGACTCACTACATCACAGGCCTTGATCTGTCAGTGTCAGAGATGATGGAGATAGGGGAAAGAATCTATACTCTGGAAAGGATGTTTAATAATCGAGAAGGGGGGTCGAGGGAAGACGATACCCTGCCTGAGCGTTACTTTGTAGAGCCGACCCCTGCTGGTATTCCCGGCTTCAAGGATAAGACCATAGACAGGGAGAAGTTTAACCAGTTGCTAGACGAGTACTATGAGGCACATGGCTGGGATAAGGATGGGGTGCCCATGGCAGAGACGTTGGCAAGGTTGGGCTTGGATAATGAGCCTTCCCACGTAATTTAGCCACGCCGGCAGTTTGATAGGAGGCAGCAAGCCATGATGAAGATGCTGATTGTGGACCACTCTAAGTGTACTGGCTGTAGGCTATGTGAGGTAGTCTGCTCGGCCAAGAAGAACGGGGCGGTAAACCCTACCAAGGCAAGGATCACCGTCATCAGATGGGAATCTATTTGCGTTGATACCCCAATGCTGTGCCAGCAGTGTGAGTCGGCACCCTGTATGGCCGTGTGTCCGGTAGTAGCTCTGGCTAGAGATGAAGACATAGGGAGGGTGACTATAAATTATGACCTTTGTATCGGGTGCAAGTTTTGCGTGGCGGCTTGTCCCTTTGGCACTATGAAGTTCGATCCTGTTGCCAGGAAGGTGATTAAGTGCGATCTCTGTGATGGCGACCCGACATGCGTCAAGTTCTGCGAAACAAAAGCGCTACGATATGTGGATGCCAGCACTGTGAACATAGCAAAGATGAGAGAGGCAGCAGAAAAGCTCTCTGAGCTGATCAGGAAGTCTGCTGCTTGATATTTCCTTGCCTTACTCAAAACTGAGCAGCTTGAGTCATTGAGCAGGGTTTACGCTCTTCGTCGATGGGGGTCTGCTTCTCGGCCGCGGCTGGAAGCATTTAGGGTAAGGTTAGCATTAGCGTATAAAGAAGGGAGGCCAGTGCCTCCCTTCTTTTATATCAATGAAATTATACATTTGGTCATAATGTGTAGCATGACAGTAAACCCTGACCCTATTCCGCTTGAGGATTGACAGAGTCTCTATACCACGGTCAATGTTTTAGAGATTATAGTCGGTAAGAGTTAGAATCTTGCCCAGTGAGCCAGACTCATGCCCATCTCCCTTTGCTTGATAGGATTATCCTTTCCTTGGTGAGGGTGCGGGAGAGGTAAAAGGCAATCATTCCAAGAAGGGCAGCACCGGCTAAGTTATATAAGGCGTAGTCCCACGAGGGTAAAAGCCACCAAAACCGCCCTCCAACCTGCCCTACCACCTGCAGCAGAAGTACCCCAACAGTTATAATAATGGTCTGACCAATAGACGGGTTGGTAATCAGGCTGAAAAGAACCCCCGACAAGATTAGGGCAAACATGAGCGAGGGAAGAAAGAGAAAGCTGGTAAGTGCTTCCGGCAGCGGGAGGACAAAATGACCTGTAGCCGGGAGGATAGAAGCGAGGTTCATCGTCAGAATGACTATCAGCGTAGCGATAAGCCCGATGATGTAGGCAGTCAGGAAGATGGATAGGCTTTTTCCTATCCAAACCGCTCTGGCGGTTAAAGGTGTAGCCAGCAGAGACTCTATAGGCCCCTTGCCCTTTTCCTTAGCAATGGGTTCAGTAGCCCAAGTTGCCATGCAGGTAAACAGGATTATGAGCGGCACGTAGTTAACTGCTAGCCCCATGAAGAGTTCTAACAGGGGCTTCGCATCCTCCCAAGCTAATCCAGTGGCTAACCACCAGTTGAGAGCGATAGGTAAACCTACTGCTGTCCCCACGGTAATGATACCCATGATAACAGCAACGATCAGAAATCCCTTGCTATGCAGGATATCCCTTACATCATTTTGCAGAACAACAAGCATTCCCTTCATGATGGCTCCACTTCTTTGAGTATGGCGGAGTAGATTTCCTCGAGGGAGGCTTCCTTTTTGCTTACTTCCTCAATCGCTACCCCTCGCCCAACGAGAAGACTCACTATATCAGGGGTCCTTACCCCTTCTTGGGGAACGAAAGTGAGGACCTTGTCTTTCCTATCTCGTAATCCCAGATGGGAGAGGCTCTTGAGTTCAGCAAAGAGAGGCTCGGCGATAGCTTCAGTTGTCTCAATCTCCACCTCATTTCCGCTCATCTCTCGCTGTAGCTGCTCCAGCTCACCGTAGAGCTTTATCTCACCACGGTCGATTAGAGCGATGCGGTTGCAGATTCTCTGCACTTCGTCCAGATTGTGAGAGCTTAGGAAGATGGTCCTTCCCTCCTTATAAGCCATGTTAAGGATAACCTCTCTCACCTCTATCTGACCTGAGGGGTCAACTCCGGCAGTGGGCTCATCCAGAACCAGAAGCTCGGGGTTATGTGTCATAGCCCGGGCCAAAGCCAACCTTTGCCTCATCCCCTTGGAATAGGTACCCACCTTGTCTTTGGCTCTATCCCGAAGCTCTACCAGATTCAAAACCCTATCAATACTCTCTGCGGGTTCAGCCATTCCATAAATTCGGGCGAAATACCACAGGTTCTCCTCAGCGGTCTTATTGTCATAGAGACCATCGCTCTCTAAGACGAAGCCCACCGTTCTTCTAGCCTCATCTCTGGAGACATCCTCTCCCAAGATAGTAGCCTTGCCTGAGGTGAGTTTAAGCAAGCCAAGAAGAATTCTAATAGTGGTAGTCTTCCCGGCTCCGTTGGGGCCCAGGTAACCGAAGACATCTCCCTGTTTTACAGTGAAGCTTACATCCCTGAGGATTTCTCGTTTCCCCAGCTGCTTAGAGATACCTTCAAGCCTTATGGCGTCGCTCATTCCATGTCCTCATCATCGATTTGAGGCTAATTTTGGGCAAAATGCTAGAACCATTATAATCTAGAATCTAGGGCTAAGAAAAGGGCGTGATGGGGCTGAAGTTAAACCGTTCACGATTGCACAAAAAGCCAGACTGTTCATTGGAGGCTACATCCTCGATTCTTTCGGTGAGAGGATACCGGTGGGTCGTCTGGGGAAGCCGGAGGATATTGCATGGGCAGTGCTCTTCCTGGCCTCGGATGCTACCGAGTACATCGCTGGGTTTACACTCTTCGTCGATGGGGACATGCTTCTCGGCCGCGGATGGAAGCATTTAGGGTAAGGTTAAGCAGTAAGTAACGAAAGGGGAGGCGTTGCCTCCCCTTTTTAACATCACGATATTATACATTTCGTCATTTTGTGCAATAACTTGTCTGTGGATGTCGGTTACAAAGTGACTAGTATGCTTTTTGTAGCTAAGGCGGTATTGAGGTAGGTTGCATGGGGGACATAAGAAGAGGGGCCACCCACTCTCTGGTAGCCCCCCGTAAACCATCATGATTCATGGTATAATTTTACAGTTCATATAATAACTAGTTGGGCGGAAGATCGCGAGGGTGAGCACGAGATGTGGGAGAGTACAAGTGATTGCTTGCCACTGACTCACACAAAAAGGGGGGAAGTATGGAAAGTGTAATTGTACGGAACCTGCAACCAGAATATTCGCCAGTGGCAGTGGTCTGGAGTAATACCATTCCTGATGATGCACTTCACCCTCGATATAATGCGTCTGCAATGGGCAAAGTTGGTAAAGCCTTTGGGGTTCGCTCGTTGTAAGGCTAGTTATGAGGCGGTATACTAGACTTATGGCAGTCTCGCTACCGCTTCCCATCGAAATCGTTAGTCAGTCTTTTCAACTCGGCGTCGCTGTCAAGGCGATGCTCGGCTCTCGATACATCGCCCTCGATACCGAGTCCAACAGCCTCCACCACTATCCCGAGCAGCTCTGCCTCATTCAGATCGCCACCCGCTACAGAGTCTACATCATCGATACGATCGTCTTGAAGGAGCTTGATTCCCTCAGAGAAGTCTTAGGAGACGACTCCACCAAGAAAGTCGTTCATGGCGCGGACTACGACATCCGTAGCCTCGACCAGCATTGCGGATTTCATATCCGCAACCTGTACGATACTAACATTGCTGCCCGCTTTGCCGGCATGACACGCGTTAGCTTGGCAGCCCTCATCGAGGACCTACTGGGCGTAACTATCCCCAAGAGCAAGCGACTCCAGCGAGCCGACTGGGGGCATCGTCCGCTCTCCACGGAGGCCCTCGACTACGCCGCTACCGATGTCAGCTACCTCCTCGCTCTGCAAGAGACTCTTAACCCACGACTCCGGACCCTGGGTCGTACGGAATGGGTTGCCGAAGAGTGTGCTCGGCTCGAAGAGGTGAGATATACCGCACCAGATTCAGAGACGGCATACCTCTCTGTCAAAGGGGCTAAGAACCTAGACGGACGCGGCCTGGCGATTATGCAAAGTCTTTTTCGATTTCGGGAAGAAGAAGCCCGACGCCAGCACCGGCCACCCTTCTTTGTAATACCCGATGCTGCCCTCATATTTCTCGCCACTACTCCCACAGCCACAATCTCGAAGGTTCCCGGTCTTGGACAAACTGGGTTGAAACGGTTCGGGCAGGGCCTGCAGCAGGCACTACACAACGGCATGACTGCGCCACTGATACACCGGCAACATCCTATTAAGGCCGAACGAGCCAGCAAAAAGCAGGTGCAGCGTCTGAGTCGCCTTAAAGAGTGGCGCACATCGCTAGGCTCCAGTCTTTCCCTTGATCCTTCGCTCCTCTGGCCCTTAACCAGCCTGGAACGGCTTGCCAAAGCGCCTGATACTCTAAAAGTCGAGCTTACCTACGATAACATCCGTCGGTGGCAGCGCAATGTGGTTGCCTCCTCTCTCCAAACCTGTCTGGAATCATTGCCATGATACGAACTTGGCGCCGTGAGAGAATACTGAAAGTAAATCACCACAATGTCTGACTGGTATTTGTATCTGTTAAGATGTAGCGATGGAAGTTTGTATACTGGAATTACGACTAATGTTGCCCGCAGGTTTGCTGAGCATCGGGAAAATAGTGGTACAGGAGCAAAGTACCTGCGAGGTAGGAGGCCTCTGATGTTAGTTTTCCAAAAGAAATTGGGGAGTAGAAGCTTGGCACTTGCTGTGGAAAGTAAGGTCAAGAGACTGTCAAAGAAGAGGAAAGAAGACCTGATAAGAACCAATGAACATATTGAAGTAATAATCAAAAAGGTCGAGGTGTAAATAACCTTTTCAGTTTTCCGCCTGCATCACGGCTTTTTCCTGATTGGCTTCAGAAGATATTCCAATCCGTTAAGTTTGATTTCATAAAGAGCAGCCAAGAGCATGCCCATTTTCCCCTGAGGAAAACCGTTCCGGTGAAACCATACTAGATAAGGGTCAGGCAGATCACAAAGGATGCGATCTTTGTATTTACCGAAAGGCATTCGTAGAGATACCAATTCATCCAGCATTTGAGTATTGATAGGGGTGGTGTCCTTATTTTGATCCACTTTTTTCCCTCTCCTGCCCTTCATCATACACTAAACGCGTTGAAAGGTGTAAACCAATAAGCAAAAGCCATCGTGTCATATATTCACTATGAAACGATAGCGTCTGTTTCGCCGTAAAAACCTTTCCTCTGTTTTTTCGCTCATCGTGGTAAGGGTTATATGGCAGTCCTTATTTTTTGTAGAACGCGCTTCCTCACTTGGGGCTTCGGTATGGTGCAAATAAGAGAAGGGGCCACCCATTATTGGGTAGCCCTCAAACCACGATTATTGGTAAAATAATGTAGTCTATTTAGTAGCTCGTTATATGAATAGGAATATTTCATAATTGAAGGAGAGTTGAATAAGGAGAAAATGGATGTATTATCTCGAAGACTTCAAAGTCGGGAAATCATATAAACCCAAAGGGCGGTACATAATAACAGAAGATGAAATTATGGAAATTGGACAACGTTGGGACCCACAACCATTTCATATAGACCATGAGGCTGCATCAAATTCGGTATTTGGTGGCCTTATTGCTTGCTCAATACATTTGTTTGCAATAGTATGCTGGTTTTCGCATCAACTAGACGAATCTGTGGCGGCTGTGGCTGGGCTTGGATGGGATAAGGTCCGGATGCATACGCCTGTGAAGGCGGGTGACGAAATTTCCTGTAAGGTTAAAATCTTAGAAGCAAGACTGTCTAATAGCCGACCTGATTGTGGTGTGATTACTGTTCAGAATGATTTGTTTAGTCAACGGAATGAGTTAGTTTATTCAGCGCAGAATTCGTTCTTAATACTGCGCCGTCCAAGTGAGTCTAGTTAGAAGAATATAGGCAATAGTAGCTGCACAGATGGGGGTTCATGAAGTAGTTACAACTATACATCGTGAGGTTGTGCTAGTATGATAAAGGGCTGCCCGTAACAGGTAGCCCCTAATCATTATTTATTGTTGAATAGAGACATTCGGTCGAAATAAACCTCGTTTCGGCAAAGCCTTTCTCCACTTATCATAACGAGGTCCATTCCATTTATCTCGAAAGTCTTTCCCCCAGATGCTGGTGTTATCTGTGCATGCCATAGAAACGCACCACCATCCCCATCAGAAAATAAGAAAAACTCTCGTAGTGACCAATGCATCTTCCATTCTTGGAATAACCGCCTTAAGTATCTACGAAAAGCATCATGCCCTTTTACAGGCCCCCGTGTATTAGGGTCTTGATAAATGCAATCTTCTGTATAGCATGATATTACACTCTCCACATCTTGTGTATTCCAGGCTAAAAGAATTTTATTGGCAAGTTCAACAGCTTTTTCTGTATTCATACTATCAATCCCCCATTTTTCTGGTGAAGACATCGTAGACGATGGCGTGGCCGTTGTCAATGGAAGGGGGTTCATGTGTGCAACAATCGCCATGTGGATGGCGGTTACGAAGTGACTAGTATGCTTTTTATAGCTAAGGTAGCATTAAGGTAGGTTACAAGGGGGAGCGTAGGGGATTCATGAAGTAGTTACAAAGATGAAAGGAGATGTTGTGTTAACAAGGAATTAAACGGGGAACTTCTGCTAAGGGATTTGGTTCTTGGCAGAAGGGAGGGTAACAATCCGAACTTTGGTTAAGTGATTGAACAGAATAGAAGTTTGTGTAATTCTTCCTAGGATAAATCAGGGTTTCCCTTCAGTACCTCATATCTTAACAATACAAGTTCCTTTTCAACATCTTCGCATGCCAAAAGCTTCAGGTTAATGTTTGTGCTCCCATTATTAAGATGAGCAAGTAACTTATCTGATTTGCCTCCGACCAGGATGGGAGACACTAATAGACTTATTTCATCTATAAGGCCTTTACTAAGCAATACTCCGTTTAGCGTGGGGCCTGAATCTATTAGAATCGTCTTTATCCCATACTTTGTACTCAAAGCACTGAGTGCTTTCTCAAAGTCTATATGTTCATTCCCGCATACCAAATAGTCGTAATTTCTATCTTTGAGATAATTCATATAGTCTTCGTTCGTCTGCTGTGAGATTAATACAATCACGTCTTTGCAGAATTCAAAACTTCTACATGTGTGTAGCAGGCCTTGGGTAATACCCTTTGTGTCTGCAATAACCCAGTAAGGTAAAGCTACACTTCTGTCTGGTTTGGTGAGGTCCCCTTCATTCTCTAGCGGTATTTCTCCGCTGTAAATTTCAATTCCTGTTTTAATTGTATTAGAGCCGATTAGGTTTGCATCTGCCTTGTACGTACTTGCTATTTGATAGTGTAGGCCCATATTGACTTCGAAGTCTGTGAAGGAGCCATCCAGGCTTATGGAATTGTGCATAATTACCTTGGTCATTGCCATTTTCAACACCCCCTCTAGCTATCATCCATATTTAGTGGTTGATTTATTTTGATATTTTACTCCGTGAATTGTTGGGAAACAAATAATTGCTTGAGTCATTCCCTTTTGAGAAGGGTAAATACCAATGAAGAGGATAAATCAGGGTGTCCTGTCTACGCGGTAGAGTTACCTCTTTTCCTTGGGGATCGCTGGGTAATCTCTAATCGCCAGAAGTAAGCCCACGGACAATATCGGCAGCCGAACTATATGGACCGAATACTGCCATAACGTCATCGGTAAAATCACACATTCTGAGTTTTCGTGCAACAAACTGCAAGAATGTACAACCAATCAAACTTGCAAAGACGAGTGCTATTCTAGGCCTGACATGAACCAGCCTCGTCAGGCTGTCTACCTGCTTGCAATCGTCCTCACAAGCTGGTCAGAAGTGAACATTTCCGGATCGACAGCATCGGGAATAACGTTGCCACCCCGCGCTCGACCACCGCCAATCTATTCTGGGGGAAACTGAAAGTAAGGTTGCCGACCGCCCAGGCCTCGACAAAGATGTCCGTAGATGCTAGAGCCTTCCCTTCCGCCAGGATACCACATATAGAAGAGCAGGGACCACGTATATTAATCCAATAGCAGCTGCCCATTTCTCCGTATCACCGCCCGGGATTAGTATAAAGATAAAAGGTATAGCCAGAATCAGCATGATTATCGCCCCGACAAGAGGCTTTTTCTCAGCAACAAATCTGGCGATTAAGAGAGGACCTCCTATGAGTAGCCCTAGCAATAGCTGACCATTAAAAGCCATTCTAATATCCAACCACGTTAAGCCGTGAGGCGGAAGAGCATAATATTTAGCAATTAATAGACGGATAGTAAAGCCTAGAAATAACAGAATAGGTGCGATCCCGAGAATTAGCGAGGTAATTCGTGCGGCCCGTTGTATGCTTCCAATGCTTGGCTCAGACATTGAAACTGTATCCGTTCAGTCGTTTTCAGACCAACCGATCATGGTAAAATGCTACAACCCTGCTCAATTCTTGTCAATCTACTAGAATCACCGGGATACTGACTGAACAAAACGACCTTCCGCTGGGCATATTGGATTGAACATAACCGAGTTTTGTTTAGCTGCGCTTGATCAGCGCTCTCTGGAAGGTCAATGAGCTTCCTCATTGCACGAATCGTCAGTTTGTGCAATAACTAGTCTGTGGATGTCGGTTACAAAGTGACTAGTATGCTTTTTGTAGCGAAGGCAGAATTAAGGTAGATTACATATGGAAGCGGTGGGGGTTCATGAAGTAGTTGAAAGATTTGGAAAGGGAGATTCTCCGTAAGGCTATTACTCTCTTAGCTTGTCTCCGTATCCTTCTTTTTCTGCTCTTCTGAAGACAGTTTCCTTTATGTCATCGGGCATTAAGCCAAGTTCTCTGGCTATCTCCTCACCGAAACTTTTACCAAACGCACCCGTTTGAACTTTATATGTGTATGTTATTTCCTTGCCATCGTACATGCACTCAACAGAGAGGTTTTTTGCTGCTGGATATCTGCCACTATCAATTTCTTTGGTCAGTAAATGCATATGAGTAGTAAAGTAGGTTGTGGGGCCCAGTCTATGAAATCCGTCAACTAAAGCTAGGGATTGTCGTTGACCTTCTTCATAACTCGTCCCACCACAAGGTTCATCCAATATCACCAGGCTGTATGGCGTTGCTCTTTCAAATATTTCTTTTATCCTTCTCAACTCATTTCTATATCTTCCTTCTCCTTTTGTTATGTCATCCGGAGAAATAAAATGCGTGTAAATTCCATCAACAAAACTCACGTCTGCAGATTTTGCAGGAACGAATAGCCCCTTCTGGCTCAGTAGCTGGATTAGGCCAATAGTTTTTACATAAGTTGTTTTCCCTCCATTATTTGGACCTGTTATTATGAACATGTTCTCGTCAGCATTACTTGCGATATCATTCGGAACAATCTTTCTGCTGCTAAACTTGGCTTCGACCAGAAGGGGATTTCTTGCGTTTCTTACTATTATTCTCCTTTCCTCCATTGGTAGGAGTGTTGGCCTGCAAATATCAAAACCCCTTCTCTTTAAATTTAAAAAATAATCTGCAAAACCGGCATAAAAATCTAATGGCTCCAAAAGCCTTGTGGCTTCTTTGATCTGATCAGTATATTTATTAATAGCGGGAATAAATTGCTTATCCATATACTCTTGGATAATTTCTCCCAATTTATTCAATCCACTATAATCTTTGAGGCTTTGTCCTTCCCCCCTCTTTCCTATTCCTAGCAGCCGTTGAAGAAGCGTCGGTACTTTTTTGCTGTCAGGCTTTTTCTCAGCTAATTCCATAGCAGACATCTTATTTGGACTGCCATCCCCATCCAGAAAAACTCGAAAATCTACTCCATCCAGGTTCTCAAATCTCTCGACTAATTCGCACAGATTTGAGAACTCGTCCGATTCCCTTATACTGCGAAAATACAAGTTGACATCTTTCAAAACCATTGAATTAGCACTGCTTATATCAGGAAGGTTATTAATGGAATCTCTATATTTTCTTAACAGATTAAAACCTTTTGTCATGGTGGGTTTTCTTGTCGGACTAGGACCACCCTTATAAATACTGACTTTATCCTGTATTTCACTTAAGTCCATGATGCATTTTTGAACATTCGTTCTCAGATTAGCATCTGAAATCAGGTCATTGAACACCTCCTGCCTGTATCCAACTGTATCCATATTGGATCCCAAATCGACCAAAATCTCTATTGCTAATTGTCTGGTGTCTTGTGAGTAAAATGGGACTGGATCTAGAAATGTCTCTATACCTAGATCATTAACAAATGCCATATCCTTAGAGCTATCTATATCTAGTCGATACGGATTGATGATTTCTGGGTGTTGCAATATCTCTTCCATTCAATTCACCGTATAAGAAGAAAAATTAAGCCGAGGATAGCAATTTGGTGTGCACATCGTAAACGAACGCGTGGGCTATTGTCAATGGCTGTCCATAAGTGGCGATAATACGCATGCGTATGCCCGAGATGGCAATGAAATGAGAAGCCCCCAAATTGTGGCGATCATTTATAGGAGAGCCTATCTTCATTCCTAGGAGCAAGTAGTTGATGCCTTCAAGACGATGGCCTCTGTTGCTGAAGCTTACCAAGCAATGCACAAAAAGCCATTTTGTATACCTAAGCGCCACCAAGTGACGCCTGTTCGAACGTGGAGTAATAGCTGCTTTTAACCTTATAACTCCAACCGAAGGCAAGTCCAACATTTTACCTGGACCAGTTTTTTGGGGGGACAGGTTATATTCTTAGAATTTTTGAGTTTTTAACCACTCGAGAGTGATTTCGAAGGCTTCCTCGGCGGAAAAAATCGGCTTGTAGCCGAAGTCCCGTGTCGCACGGTCGTGGACAAAGGTATGATCCAAGCAGAGACAATAGACGGAGAACCTGTTGAAGTTGGACTTGGGGCTGAATTTCTCACTGAACCATGCGAGAACGTTTGCTAGACCATAGGGTATAGATCTCTTGGGTACAGATATACGCAGTTGTTCTAAAAAAGGATTCATAAAATCGAAAAAATTCCCGGTGTGGTGATCAGTGATGAAATAAATCTGCCCTGCCACCGGCGAATTCGGCGCCAAATGTTCGGTAGCCAGTATATGTGCGTACGCAGCGTTCCCCGAAAATATGTGGCTAAATTGAGCCTTCCCGTTTCCCAGCCGGATATTAATACCGCTCTTAGCGTTTTTTATGACATTAGGCAGGTGATACTTATCGCCAGGACCATACATACCCACGAGGCGCAAAGCACATGTCGAGAAGGTTGGCCCGTTTGCCTTGATAACAGCCTGTTCGCCCAGCATCTTGCTATAAGCGTACCGGTTCATTTTCCTATAGTCGGCGGGGTAAGGCAGTGACTCATCGGCAAGACGCTGGCCATGCGTACCATCCATGATGACATCCATAGTGCTGGTATAGACAAGTCGGGGGATCCCGAGCTGGATGCACGTGTCAATTATCAGCTGCGTACCCACCACATTGGTCTCATCATATATCGTCAAGGGCAGTTCGGCATCCCAGACAGCCGCTGCTGCATGTATGACAGTATCCACACCCGCGCAGGCTTTTCTGACATCCGCAGCATCCCGGATATCACCCACGATTATCTCGGCGCGGTCATCTTTTGCAGGCTCGATATCTATGACGCGGACTGTTTTCCCCTGCTCCACGAGTTGGGAGACAATCGCGCGCCCCAGCATCCCTGCGCCTCCCGTAACGAGATATATTTTCTGTTGCCCCGAACGAGATACGTCTATTTCACTCACCATACACCCCCCAGTTTATTAGTTATAACGAGTGTTACCGAGAACCTTTAAAACGCCTGACCATATTCTCGCTTCTACCAAGTTATAATAAATTCGTTTCGGCAGACGAAAGTCGTTTGTCAGTAAAAACCAGTGACCTACCCTAAGTAATTGTACCACTTATACGGTGGGGTAATCGTCACAGGAAAAGCTTAATTTGATCTGCTAGCCAATTGGCTATTGGTGCCCCCAAAATTAATTGAATAATTCGTAATGTGTATTTAAACACTATGAAAGAAGATGTCCTATTTGAGAAGACTCGCTCCCTCGCTACATCTTCTCAGGGGCGCTCATACCCATTAGACTAAGGGTGCGAGCGAGAACGATCCGGGCAGCCGCCACCAGCTTGAGGCGCGCGTGGGAACAGGTCTTCAAGGCCATGCGGCCCTACTGGATAACCTGTCCGGGGGCCTGTGGCCGGTGGCAACGAGAATGGAAGGTCGGGTATGATGTTGTACCACTCGGTCGGTATCTCTTTCTCGCTAAGGATAATCTTGCTGTCCCCAATAGCACCTCCTTATGGTTGTGCGTCACCTCAATACATTTTGCTCACAGGTGGGGCCGCTTTTCTATGTGGCCGATGTAATGGATGAGCTTCTCCGGCTCCACCGCAAATGGTCTGCTGAGCCGGCTGACCCGCCGCCGACCCCAGGT
>DATKYK010000043.1 GCA_035528575.1 Dehalococcoidia bacterium
TGGGGGCGGTCAACCTCAAGGGTCTCGTCGGTTACGATAGCCTTTAATTCCTCGGGGGCACAGCGGAGACCTTTTTTCAGAGCGCTGCGATGTACCTCGATCTTGGGTATGTGGGCCTCATGAAATCCCTCGACGAGCACCAGGTCGAAATCCTCTCCTAGCAGGCGCAATACCCCTTCTATGGAGTCATTGTTTTCCTGTGGCTTAATCAGGGCCATCCTATGCGGTGCGCTGATGGCCACTGCGTCACTTCCTGCCTCGGCGTAGCGCCAGGTGTCCTTCCCCGGGCTATCCATCTCGAAGTCCTTGACGGTATGCTTCACTACGGCTACGCGGTACCCCCGTTCCCTGAACTCGCCAATGAGGCGCTCCACAAGCATGGTCTTGCCGGACTGTGCATGGCCCACTATAGAAACGATAGGAAGCATTTTTTCAACCTCTCTTTCACGTAATCCCCTTTTGGTTTTGTTGCGCTTATTCCTCGCTCCAGTCTAGCATGAGAACCTTGACTGTTTCCCCTTGTTCGACCGCATCAACGTCCTCGGGGACGATCACCAGTCCGTTGGCGCGGGACATTGAGGTGAGGATTCCAGAGCCCTGGGGACCAACGATGCGGGCAAGGTAGCGATCGCCCTCACGGCTCACCGTTGCCCGGGCGAAGATACGGCGACCATCGGTGTTTCTAATCCGTCCATCGAGGGTCGCTTCGATGGTGGGCTTAGAGAAATTCTTTTTTCCCATCATCTTGAGGATGGCGGGTCGGGCGAAAAGCTCGAAGGTGATCATGGAACTCACCGGATTTCCTGGCAGACCCAGGTGTGGTATGCCCTTGATCGTGCCGAAGGCCAAGGGTTTACCCGGTTTCATCCTCACCGTCCAGAAGGATATCTCTCCCTGCTCTGCCAGTACATCCTTCACCACGTCGTAATTTCCCATGGAGACCCCTCCCGAGGTGAGAAGCATATCTGCGGATAGGGCCCCTTTTAGCTTGTCCGTGATATCCTTAATCTGATCCCTGCCGATGCCTATAATCTGTGGGAGTCCCCCATAGCGCAGTACCTGTGCCGCAATGCTGAAGCTATTGCTGTTATAGATTTTACCCTGGGGGAGAGGCTTACCCAGGGCGACTAGTTCGTCGCCGGTGGCGAGGATGGCGACCAATGGGCGGCGAATCACACGAGCGGTTTCCTTCCCTAATGAGGCGAGCACCCCGACCTCTGCGGGGCGAAGGACTGTCCCCTTTGTTAATACCAACTGTCCGCGAGCGATATCCTCGCTGGAGCGACGTACGTTTTGTCCCTTTGTTACCTGGTGGAGTATGCCGATTTGAAATGGCGGGCGCTCACGGCGAAGCGCCTCATCGGTGTCCTCGAATTGCACCACGCTATCAGCGCCACGGGGGATTGGCGCCCCGGTCATGATGCGCAGGGCGCTGAGCGCCCCAACCTCCTCTTTTGCTATATCGCCAGCCTTGACCTCGCCGATGACATTGAGATAGACCGGCGACGAGGTGGAAGCGCCAGTCGCATCTTCCGCCCTTATGGCATAGCCATCCATGGCGGAATTGTCCGCCGGGGGAATATCGATACTGGAAATTACCTCCTCATCGAGCACCTGCCCCAGGCACTGGAGGATGGGCTTTTCCTCACCGTCCAGTACACTGACATAACTGAGGACCCTTTCCAGGGCTTCTTCCACGCTGATCATGGGTTTTCTCTTCCAATGAGTGCTTGTGCCCGCTCCAGATCGGCTTCGGAGTTGATGTTGAAAAAGCTCAGGTGACGGGGATCGAACCTATCGATCTCCACGCTTTCGACATAGCGCACTCTCACTGCGGGGAAGAAATCAGTGATTCTGAACTTACCTTCACCAAGCGTGGCTTCAATGGGCGCGAGACAGTTCTTCGAATAGACGGCGTGGAGTGGCTCTAGTTCGTCACCGACCCTGGGGATGACGACATCGAATCCGGTGGAGAGTTCCGTAAGGTGGCGAAGCAGGGCGACATTAAGGAGGGGCATGTCACATCCCACCACCAGGGCATGGTGGGATGATACCTCTTTAAGGCCGGAGTATATGCCCACCAGGTTGCCTTTGCCCGGGTAGCTATCAGTAACCATTTTTACACCGAGGTCTGGGAGCTGACCGCTTGATGAGGTGACCACGATAATATCATTTCCCAACAGGGAAAGCCTTTCCATGACCCGCTCGATGAGGCAGTGGCCGCTGATTTCCTCTAGTGCTTTATTCCGCCCCAGCCTCAGGCTCTTGCCGCCGGCGAGCACGATAGATGTCATCACCATATTTTAGCACCATTATAGCGGAAAGGGAATTTTTAACCCTTGCTGTTGGTGTGCCTGAATGGGAAAATTGTAGTAACGAAGGTGATACTATATAGGGGATAAGTTCGGAAAGCAACAGGCGGTGGCTTACTGCCGGAGAGTAGCGCCCAGCTCTTGTGATAAGCGGCTTACTAGCTCCTGCTGGGCACGGTTCACCTCTTCATCAGTGAGGGTGCGGCTGGTTGACTGATAGAGGATTCTGAAGGCAAGGGATTTCTTTCCGCGGGGTACCTGCTGGCCGCTGTAAACATCGAAGAGGGTAACACTGGCTACGAGAGGGGAGACCTCTATGATAGCCTGCACGTTCTTGGAAGGTGTAGCGGCATCCACAATGACGGCGATGTCCCGAAGGGAAACGGGGAATTTTGGTATTGAGCGATATTGGCGACGCGTTGCTGTTGCAGGGAGCAGCCTTTCCAGATCGATTTCGAAGAGGTAAACTGGGTGGGAGGATATGTCGAAGATCTCGGCCACCCTGGGATGAAGCTCGCCTATTGTCCCTACGCTTTCGCTTTCAACCAAGATCGTCGCTCTGCTACCGGGAATCAGGGTGTTATCCTGTGATGGCTCAAAACTTACCACAATGCCCAGACGCTCCAGCAGTGTCTCGACAACCCCTTTTACATCGAAGAAATCCAGCATCTCACTCTCGCCGTGCCAGGAGCGATCGAGGCGGGTGCCGCAGAGCACTCCCGCTAGCATGTGGCGCTCTTCAGGGAGATCACCTTTACGGGTGAGGTAGACCTTGCCCACCTCGAATAGCCTGATGCTATTCTCTTCGTGCTTCTCGTTGGAGGATAGGTCTTGCAGTAGCCCGGGGTACAGGGTTGTGCGCAGATATTCCTGCTCTGAAGTAATTGGGTTAGCCACCTTTAGTAGGGCTGGCTGGGTTTTAAATTTACGAAGCATTTCCAGGCTAGTCAGCGAATAGTTGATTACCTCCTGCATGCCGCAGCCAACCAGGATATCGCTTACCTTTTCTATTAGAGCGCGCATGGGGTCAGGCTTATACCGGGGAAGAGCACCGCTGGGGAGGGTAATGGGCAGTTCATCGTAGCCGATAATGCGCGCGATCTCCTCTACCAGGTCTTCGGCGAGACTAATATCGGTTCGCCAGTAGGGGGCAGTGACCAAAAGCTCCCCATGGCCAACGTCCTCGCATTGAAACCCCAGAGAGCCCAGCACCTTGACCAAATTTTGGCGTTTTATCTTGATACCCAGAACGCGCGCCACTTGCTTCGTAGTCAGTGATATGGGTTTCAATTCACGTTTGCCTGGATAGACATCGATGATCCCCCTGGCGATCTTGCCATCGGATAGCTCTGCCATGAGCTGGGTTGCGCGCCTCAGTGCTGTCAGGGGAAGCTCAGCGCTCAGGCCTTTCTCGAAGCGCAGCGAAGCCTCACTTCTCAGCTTGAATTTTGTTGAGGTGCGCCGGATGCTCGCTGGATTGAAGTTCGCTGACTCAATCAGAATCGTATTCGTGGCTTCGGTGACCTCGCTCTCTGCCCCACCCATAACCCCGGCGACCGCCACCGGGCCAATTCCATCAGCGATAACGAGTATATCGCTGGAGAGGTCACGATCGACACCATCCAGGGTTTGCATAGACTCATTTTCGGAACTTCGCACGATTATCCTTTTCTCCCTGAGTCTATTGAAATCGAAGGCGTGCAGGGGCTGTCCATACTCTAGCATTACGTAGTTGGTGACATCGACGATATTGTTAATGGGGCGCATGCCGCAGGCGAGCAGGCGCTGCTGTAGCCAGGCAGGGGATGGGCCGATCTTGACATCGGTAATCAGGCTGGCGCAGTAGCGGGGGCATAGGTACGGGTCAACGATATCCACTGACGCCCTGCGCTCTATAGGCTCTGCTGATTCTTCATAGGTTATTTCCGGGAGGTGCACCGGTTTTCCCGTCAGAGCGGCGACCTCCCGTGCTATACCAATAATAGATAAGCAATCGGGTCGATTGGGTGTGATATCCAGGTCGAGGATGGTATCGCCCAGGCAATCATCTAAGCGTGTCCCTAAGGGGGCATCGGGGGGGAGGACCATGATCCCCTCGTGGCGGTCTGAGATGCCAAGCTCCCTCTCGGAGCAGATCATTCCATCGGATTTGACACCTCGGATCGTGGTGCTTTTAAGCTTTACCATGTGGCCGCTATCAGGATCGATTAGCTTAGCGCCGCTATATGCGAAGGGAACCTTCTGACCGACGGCAACGTTGGGCGCGCCACAAACGGAGGTGAGGCGTTCACCGCCGAGGTCGACGGTAGCGAGCGTTAAGCGATCGGCGTTGGGATGGGGCGAGATGGAGATAACCTCGCCGACCACAACGTTATCCCAGCCGCCGATAGCATCCATCCCCGAGACCTCGGTCCCGGACATGGTCAATTTTTCACTCAGCTCCTCAGGGGGCAGGTCGATTCCGACATATTCTCTAAGCCAGCTAATGGGTGCTTTCATGTTTTCTGCTGATTTCTCTTAATATAAGCGTTCTCGGTATATATAACTTGATTGTGGTGACCCAATTGTATAGATCGCCAAACTAAAACTGACTTAGAAATCGCAGGTCGTTGGAGTAAAAAAGGCGAATATCATCGATGCCGTAGCGCAGCATGGGGATACGCTCCAGTCCCAGGCCAAAGGCAAAACCGGTATAGACCTCCGGGTCATAGTGAACGCGCCTCAGCACATCGGGGTGCACCATGCCGGCGCCCAATATCTCAATCCAACCGGTGCCCGAGCAGAGACGACACCCTGATCCTCCACATGCCATGCAGTCAATTGCCATCTCTACACCGGGCTCGACGAATGGAAAGTAATCGCAGCGAAATCTAACACGACGTTCCTCGCCGAAGAGGCGCTTGGCGAATTCATAAAGGGTCCCTTTGAGGTCGGAGAAGGTGATGTTCTCATCTACGGCGAGTCCCTCGATCTGATAGAACATGGATTCATGGGTGGCATCCGTTGCCTCATAGCGGTAGACCTTTCCAGGTACAACAACCCTCACGGGGGGACGCATTTGCTCCATAACCCTTATCTGCATGGGGGATGTGTGGGTACGCAGGAGCATGGGGCGCTGGTCAGGCTCGGTATCAATCCAGAAGGTGGCGAACATGTCGTGGGCGGGGTGGTCTGGGGGGATATTTAACGCCTCGAAGTTGTAGTAGTCCCACTCCACCTCCGGTCCCTCTACTACCTGAAAGCCCAGAGAGGTAAAGATGTCGCATATCTGCCGAACCATCTGAGTGGTGGGATGTAGGCGACCGAGGGGGATGGGGCGGCCGGGTAGGCTCACATCCTTTTTACCTTTTGCCGCCATCTCGACATCTTGGAAGGCTCGCTCTTTTATCGCATCCTTTTTTTCGCTATAGTGCCTCTCGAGGGTAGCTCTGAGCTCATTGGCGGAGGCGCCTATCACTTTCCTCTTATCCATGGATAGCGATGCTACCCCTCGCAGGAGCTGGGTAAGCTCGCTCTTTTTACCCAGGTAGCGGACTCGCCAAGCCTCAAGCCCCTTAAGGTCGGAAAGGCTCCTCAGCTCATCGATTGCGCTGGAGTTGATTTCCGTTAATTTCTGGAGCATCGAATGTTATTATAGGCTAGGGGTAGCAAGGGGTCAAGGAGAGGGATATAAAGAGTGGGATCAATAGGGAAAGATAGGCACAAATATCAATATGTAAAAAATGTGCAATAGCCTTTTGGTAGAATTAAGGCGGGACCTAGGTTTGCTTTTCCGCGACTGCAACAAGCTGGGAGAAGGTGGTGGGGTCTCTCACTGCCATGTCGGCGAGTATCTTGCGGTCGATCTCAACCCCAGCCTTCTTGAGGCCATCTATGAACCTGCTATATGAGAGCCCCTCCTTACTGGTGGCGGCATTGATGCGGATGATCCACAGCCTCCTGAAATCACCCTTTCGCTCGCGGCGATGACGGTAGGAGTAGCTAAGAGAGTGCAGCATCGCTTCGTGGGCGATGCGGTAGCGGGAGTGTCTTGCACCGCGCTGTCCCTTGGTTAGCCTCAGCACTTTCTTATGACGACGGTGGGCGGCGACATTACTTTTTACCCTGGTCAATTATATCCTCCATTTAGCCCTTGCTATTTACTATATGTGTTGAAAAGATTGCCTTCTTAAAGCTCCTGTATATTTAATTAACAATTTTAAGAGTAGGGAATGAGCCTCTTTACACGTGCCCTGAATGAAGGATGGAGGGGGAGCTTCTGATCATAAAGCATCTTGGCGCGTCGCGACTTGTTTCGTCTGAGGTGACTCTTTCCACCTTTCATGCGCATAATCTTGCCCGTTCCGGTTATATGGAAGCGGCATTTTGACGATTTATGAGTCTTTAACTTCGGCATCGGGAGCCTCCTTATCCGTTTTGGCTTGTGATTTAGCTTGTTGTTTAGCCGGGGCAAGTATAATATTCATCCGTTTACCCTCAAATATCGGGGTCCTTTCAACGGTTGCTTTATCTTCTAATTCCGCAACCACATGTTCAAGAAGCTCCCTACCCAGCTCGGGGTGGGTGATCTCGCGACCCCGGAATAGGATGGAGACTTTAACCTTGTTACCTTCATCAATGAGCTTCTTGATGACCCGGGTCTTAAATTCGATATCGTGTTTACCGATCTTGGGCCTAAAACGAACCTCCCTAAGGAAAATAGACTTCTGGCTCTTCCTCGCCTCGCGTTCCTTCTTGGTCTGCTCGTATTTAAACTTCCCATAGTCGAGGAGGCGACATACCGGGGGAACACTCTGGGGGGAGACCTCCACTATGTCATATTCTCGCTCCTTAGCCACCTCCCGAGCCTTATAAAGAGGCATGGTGCCTAGCTGTTCGCCGGTTTCGCTGATTAACCGCACCTCTTTGCCGATGATCTGCTGGTTGACACGATATTTCTTAATTATATTTCCTTACCCTCCCCAATAATCCTCGTATAGGATGGTAATATACAATGTATTTTCATAAAAATCAAGAGGTTCTCTGAAAGATGGCTTCACTGGCTATCCGCTTGAACTCGTCCAGAGTTTTTCTTCCCAGGTCCTCGCCGCTTCTCAGCCTGACCGAGACCCCGTCACTTGCAAGCTCCTTATCGCCTACAATCAACATGTAAGGTATTTTCTGGAGCTGCGCCTGTCGGATTTTCAGGTTCATCCTGTCAGAGCGGACATCCACCTGGGTACGAAGCCCATCGGCCTGGAGTTTCGCGGTTACCTGATGTGCGTAGTCCAGATGGCGTTCGGATATGGGGATCACCACCGCCTGAACCGGCGCCAGCCAGACGGGAAAAGCGCCCCCATATTGCTCGATGAGGCAACCGAAGAACCGTTCTAGGCTTCCAAGAACGGTTCGGTGTACCATTACCACAGGGTGTGCCAAGCCGTCAATGTCAACATAGTTAACATCGAAGCGCTGGGGCAGGTTGAAATCGACCTGCGTGGTGGGACCCTGCCAGGTCCTTCCCAGGGCATCCCGGAGGCGGATATCGATTTTGGGTCCGTAGAATACCCCCTCCCCAGGGTCTACTGTGTAGTGCAGCGCCAGTCGTTTCAGTGACCGCTCCAAGGTATCGGTTGCCTCCTGCCATAGCTCGACGGTGCCGGCGTATCGTTCGGGCCGGGTTGCGAGCAGCACCTCATATTCCTGAAATCCGAAGGTGCGCATCATAAAAATGGCGAATTCCAAAACACCCACTACCTCATCCTCAAGCTGATCGGGGCGGCAGAAAATGTGGGCGTCGTCCTGGGTGAAGCCCCGAACCCTGGTTAGCCCATGAAGCACACCGGAACGCTCATAACGATAGACTGTGCCCAGCTCCGCCCACCTTATGGGAAGATCGCGGTAACTTCTGAGCCTTGTTTTATACATCAGAATATGGGCTGGGCAGTTCATCGGTTTGATCAGGTATTCCTGTCCCTCAACATCCATTGGTGAGTATAGATGCTCCCGGTACAGCTCCCAGTGCCCGCTCGTCTTCCAGAGGTCGAGCTTGGCAATGTGGGGGCTGTAAACGATATCATATCCCCGTTTGAGGTGCTCAGCGATCCAGAAATCCTCGATGAGACGGCGTACCGTAGCTCCCTTGGGGTGCCAGTGCACCAGGCCCGGTCCCGCTTCCTGGTGAAAGCTGAAGAGATCGAGCTCCTGACCCAGCTTTCGATGGTCACGCTTTTCCGCCTCGGCAAGCTTTTCCAGATGATTTGTTAGTTCATCATTGGTCTCGAAGGCGATACCATAGATTCGCTGGAGCATCGGGCGCTTCTCATCGCCATGCCAGTATGCACCGGCGATGCTGAGGAGCTTGAAGGCTGTTATCTCCCCTGTGGAGCTAACATGAGGCCCGCGGCAAAGGTCGGTAAAGGAGCCCTGGCGGTAGATGCTCAACCTTTCATCGGGGATTTCATCGATGAGCTCTAGCTTGTAGGGCTGCTGGGCGAAGATGCCTCTCGCCTCCTGCTTAGATACCTCCTCTTGGGTGAATGAGAGATCCTGGGCTATAATCTCAGTCATTGCCGCTTCGATTACCGGAAGGTCCTCTGGGGTGAGGGTGCGGGGGAGGTCAAAGTCATAATAGAAGCCATTCTCGATCACAGGTCCGATGCCGAATTTAGCATCGGGGAATAGTGACTGGACCACCTCCGCCATCACATGGGATGCCGAATGCCTGATCCGCTCCATTTTCTCATTTTGATCCATTTACAATCCCCAATTAATAACCTCCCATCCTTTTAGGACGAGAGGCGTTCACGGTCGTGAAAAGTTGAAAAGCATGGTGGGCGGTACTGGACTCGAACCAGTGACCCCTGCGATGTCAACGCAGTACTCTTACCAACTGAGCTAACCGCCCTTCCCATAATTATTAAAATATTCGCCGAATATCCTAGCGAATTGTAGCAAACCTGCTATGTGAAGTCAAGCGACGTAGCTTGAAATTCATTGAGCTTTATGCTAATCTTTAAACTGCATCTGGGGCTGTAGCTCAATTGGGAGAGTGCTTGACTGGCAGTCAAGAGGTAGAGGGTTCGAATCCCTCCAGCTCCACCATCATGGACAATAGAAAGAACCCCTGCCCGCTCGTGGATCGTTCCATTGGGTGGGAGGGGCATTGTGTATATTATAAGCACTTCCTTTCCCGTAACCCGCACCTCTTTCACGAAGCTGCGAATGAAGGCCTTCTGCTCCGACAGGGAACCTTGGGAAAGCAGACCTCGTATATCTTCAACATAGCGCATCACCATTTCCATATCAGCTAGTTGAATCCGCCGGTTAGTGAGCAGTTCCTCAATCTCACATCGGTCAGCCTCGACCTGAACGACATAGTGTGGCGTTCTGCTATGAAGGGATGAGTAGGTAGATCCTGTCAGCTATTGACAAGGTCAGCGTTTTCAGGGATGGCTTTTTGTTCAGTACAATAGGGTGATACCTTAGGCACCTGCTAAGTACATTCGCTCTGTGTATTCCTTCAGCATTCGCCTTGTGCCGAAAATGGTGACAGTTGAGCTGATCGCCTCTTTCGCGACGCTAATCCATCCATTGGGCACGCCGCTTCGATCCCGATCATAATAAAGCGGTACGATTTCCTCTTCGAGGAGACGGTAAAGAGCCTCTGCATCTGTTTTATCTTCCGCATCCGGGTTAGCCACTTCGGAACCGTCGCCGATTGCCCACCCGTTGTTACCGTTGTATCCCTCATACCACCAGCCGTCGCGGACGCTGAGGTGGGGGACGCCATTTAGCGCGGCCTTCATCCCACTGGTACCGCAGGCCTCATTGAGACGGCGCGGGGTATTCAACCAGACATCCACCCCCTGCGTCAGATAGTGAGCTATGTGCATATCATAGTCCTCGACAAAGGCTATACGCCCCTGAAAATCGGGGTCCGAGGCCAGCGTATATACTTGCTGAAGCAGCAGTTTCGATTGCACATCGGCCGGATGGGACTTGCCGGCGAATACTACCTGAACTGGCCGCCACTGATCTTTGACGATTCGCTTGAGGCGCTCCAAGTCCTTAAATATCAGCGCCGGCCGCTTATACTCAGCAAAGCGGCGGATAAAGCCGATGGTTAGACATTCCGGGTGAAGCAGGCCGCCCATTGCCGGCACCTGCTGGGCTGTCGGCTCAGCATGGGCCCAACATCTCTGGGCTCGCTCTAATATGATGCTCATGAGCTTGTTCTTCAGCGTCTGTCGGACTGCCCAGAACTCGTCGTTGGGAATATCCAGCATGCGCTGCCACAGCTCGGGGTCATCGCGTCTTTTCACCCAGTCCTGGCCGAGATGCTTTTCGTAGAGCTGAGCCAGCTCGGGGGCGATCCATGTGGGCATGTGAACCCCATTGGTCACATGTGAAATAGGTACACCGGCTTCCTGAGATTCGGGCCACAGCCCGTGCCACATCCTTCGCGCGACCTCTCCGTGAAGCTGACTAACAGCGTTGCGCCGATCGGCCATTCTTAAGGCAAGCGCAGTCATATTGAAGGCTTGGTCATCGGTGCTGCCCTCTCGTCCCAGCTTGAGGAATGCCTCACAGTCCATCTCCAGAAGTCCCCAGTAACTACGAAAGTACTTCTCCACAAGCTCGACTGGGAAAATATCGTGACCGGCAGGGAGTGGGGTATGGGTGGTAAAGACCGTGTTTACCCGTACCTTCTCGGTGGCCTCGGTGAAGGTTGCACCCTTCTCTACCTCCTCCCGGACCCGTTCCAGCATCATGAAGGCTGTGTGTCCTTCATTGGCGTGCCACATGGCTGGCTCAATACCTAGCGCGCGGAGAACGCGCACCCCACCGATACCTAAGATAATCTCCTGCTGAATGCGCACCTCCTGGTCGGCGGAATAAAGACGGTTTGCTAGTTTCCGATCCCCAGGCGCATTCTCCTCGATATCGGTGTCCAGCAGGTAGAGGTTGACACGGCCCACTCGCGCCACCCACACACCAATGGACACCGACCTCTCGCCCAGCTGGACCTGTGCTAGCGGTCTTTTCCCGTGGTGAGAAAGCACCTGATCGATTGGGGCCTCCTCGAAGTTCAGCTGCCTGAGGATTTCCTCCTGCCATCCCTCGGGGGAAATATGCTGGCAGAAGTACCCTTGGGGATACATCAGGCCGACCCCGACCAGCGGCAGCCCCAGGTCGCTTGCCTCCTTGCAGATATCACCGGCTAGGACCCCCAGCCCTCCGGCATATATGGGGAGGGAGTTGTGGATGGCGAACTCTGCGGAGAAGAAAGCGATCGCCCCGGATAGCCGCTCGGGGTATCGGGCAGTGAACCAGCTTTCGCCATCCGTCATATCGGAATCGAAGGCTGACATTACGGAGTCATACAGGTTGATAAAGTCAGGATCGTCGGCAGCCGCCTGCAGCCTATCGGGGTCGATCTTATGTAGCTGCTTGACCGGGTTGTGGCTGCTCATCCTCCACAAGGGATAGTCCAGCGTCCGGAACAGGTCGCGAGCGTGGGGATGCCATCCCCACCACAGGTTATAGGCAAGCTCACTCAGTCTCCCGATGCGCTCGGGCAGAATAGGGGCCGACCCCTTGTTTAACATACTTTCGTTTTTCATTTCTGCTGTTGTTCCGGTGCCGGGGCATCGGGCAGCGTGGCCTGGGCTGCCTCGATATTTACCTTAAGGAAGGCCACCCGCTCTAGCGTACCAGCGAGGTACTCCTGGTAGACCTCCAGATATCCAGATAGAAATACCCGTGGGCGTTGAGCGCAAACAGGATGGTCTTCTTCTCACCTGAAGACGTGAAGGTCATGCGGCCCTACTAGATAACCTGTTCGAGGGCCTGTGGCCGGTGGCAATGAGAATGGAAGGTCGGATATGATGTTATACCACTCGGTCGGTATCTCTTTCTCGCTAAGGATAATCTTGCTGTGCACAATAGCATCTCCTTATGGTTGTGCGTCACCTCAATACATTTTGCTCACAGGTGGGGCCGCTTTTCTATGTGGCCGATGTAATGGATGAGCTTCTCCGGCTCCACCGCAAATGGTCTGCTGAGCCGGCTGACCCGCCGCCGACCCCAGGT
>DATKYK010000044.1 GCA_035528575.1 Dehalococcoidia bacterium
GCACGTCCGCTGCCTTACACGAGATTGACAAAACGCCTTTCTTGTGATATATTTTTATATAGAGATAGAGCGTCGTGCTAGCACCGGCCGGCGGCTGAAGATAGCCACAATCGCATACGGGGAAGACGAGGATTCACACCAACAGAATATAGGATTAGGAGGTGTGGCGATATCGTTTGCCCCAAGAGAAGGACCTTCGCTCGGGGTGGAGAACCCTGGCGGCGAAGGTTTTTTTAGTCTCCAGACTCTTTATGGGACATCAATACTCTGTCAACTTCAAACCAATGCGAGATTAAAGAAATGAAAGCCAAAGCATTAGTAATCCTTACGACTATGGCCATCTGCCTTTCCTTTGTAGCTGCAGTTTCTCCACCTGCGGCAGGCCCGGTTTTGTCAGACACATGGTATACAAGTCCAGGCGATAGCGTTCAATACGCTATTGACACAGCAGGCCCCAGAGATAGCACTACGCCCAGCATACAGCTGGCGGTACTCCTGGATGGGTCGGGCTCTATGAGCTTAGCAGAGTGGAACACCCAGATAAACGGGCTGCACCTTGCTATCATTGACCCATATTGCATACCCGATCACTATGTGGAGCTTACGGTTATTCAATTCTCTGAGAACTTGGAAGGCGGTGCTCGTACGGAAATTGGTCCCATTGTCGTAACTTATATCAATCGCAATGATGTCGCTGCTGACGTCTCGAAGATCATCCACGCTGAAGGGACAACAACTATCGAAGCCGGTATAGACCTGGCCTTATATGAAATCCGCAACTCTACAAACTTCGCCTCTGCCGCAAAGCAGATCATTAACATAAGTAGCGACATTGGACTGTATGTAGTTAATTTCAATTTAACGAAGTGGGCACGTAATAACGCTATACTTTATGGAATTGATGAGATCAGCGCAGAGGGAATCGGAGATATCCGTCGACCAACGGACATAAATTGGTTACGGGACGAAATTGTATGGCCCCGACCTGGTACTATAGCCCCACCATTCACACCCGGGTGGGTGTATGATGTTGGACTTAATGCTGGCTTGTTCAAGGAAGCCATCTGCCATAAGATTTGGTTTACACTTGCTCCGATACCTACGCCTACACCCACGCCTACACCTACACCCACGCCTACTTCTACACCTACACCTACACCTACACCAACGCCAGGCTCTACTCCTACACCAACGCCAGGCTCTACACCTACACCAACAACTACGCCCACACCCACACCAACAACTACGCCCACACCCACACCAACCCCTGACTACCCTACGGTAAAATGCTTCATCGCCACCGCAGCCTATGGCACATCGAGCGCTGCGGAAATCGACACTCTCAGAGCGTTCAGGGATGAGGTGCTGCTGGAAAGCACACTCGGCTCTCAACTTGTGGAGTGGTACTACCAGACCAGCCCCCCGGTAGCGGACTTTATATCGGACCATGAGGGGTTAAGGACGTTGGTGAGGGAGTTCTTGGTTGATCCCGTTGCTTGGGTAGTCGAAGCAACGGGGTCTCTATGGCGAGATTGAAGCGCCAGCCTTCCACAGCCTGTATTTAGGTCTAGTATCTCTTGGGGTGGACAGCAACGTCCGCCCCTTCTTTTTAACCAACAGCCTGCTGTGGCCAGCAGTGAAGCACTTGCATAAATACTACTTGCGACAACCCATTTTAGCTACTATTTAGCTACGGAGCTTGCCAAGGGGGGGGCTTATGTCAAGCCATGTCTGTCTAGGATAGGATAGTAGCTGTGGAATTTTTAGGGGGGTCTATTATATCGCCTTCACACCTTAACCCTAAAGCCCAGCCGGGCGGATTATGTGGGACTACTCGAGAATGGGTTGCCCCCTACGTTATAGCCCACAGTGGTTAAGGAATCCTAACCTTTTTTAAATAGCCTGCGTTTGATTGCTTTGTTGCCTGTAGGGGATGGGCTTTTCACAGCCTCGTCGGTAGGGGACGGGCTTTTCACAGCCTCAATAGTTGACCTCCACATCTCTTGTGCGTTTGAATGTTGCCACCGGATCAGCGCAATAGCCAAATCTGGATTCTCCTTCGCCCACTCTACCTGTTTGGGCGCTGGCGTGGCATCTAACTGGATAAGCGTAGCTGCCATAGAAACATCCAATCTTCGTCTTTTACCGGAACCAGCCCTTGTAAACTGAGAGCAGTCGCACATTATGCAACTTCCCTGCCCTTCCTCAAAACAGTCCTCACCGCTCTTCGAAATATAGCCGGTATACTTTGCACGATGATCCGACTTGAAATGGTGACACTTGCATAATTCATCGTCAACCAGTTCGTCAGTCTGTTTTATCTCACCATCTGTCATCTACTCTGCTCCTTACGATGTTTTTATAGAACTTCCTTTTTATTGTGTATTCCCTAAGGTCTCTATCTGCGGCGGTCACACATTCGATTTTTTCGTTGATATTAAAAATTTCTCTCTTGCCGCCACTTTGTTATCCTCTTGCCCTTGTATGAAGATTATCCTGCTATACCTAAAAATGCAGCAAAACACCTCCCGATATTCATTCCACCCCTTCTTATGTTTTTTGCAGTGTCTTCAGCTTCTTATAGCTCCTCGCTTTTCTACCATCTGAATCCCTTATAGTGTCCAGCTTCATACCGAGTTTCTATATAACGCCCTTTGCCATTATATAGCCTTTCTTCCCTTAACAACCATGAAAATACCTCTAATATCTCTGTTTGTCAAGTAAAAACAATATGGATTAAATAAAATCTGGCGGTGATAGCGCCTTTGGCTTTAGTACGTGTGATATGAGAGAAGAGCTACCCGAGAATGGGTGGCCCCTTATCTTACCAGCATAACCGCACGTTCTAATTTTATAACGAAATCTCGCACGCCCATGGGTTCATGGCGACCAAATCATTTCAGCGGGAAAAAGATCCTGCCCAACAGCGGATTATCTATGGCTACCGCTCCCTCGGGACACGATTCCTGGCAGCAGTAACAGCGAATACAGCGGCCATATCTGTGCATGGGTGGCTTGGTTTTATCACCCTTATGCCAATCGACGGCTTTGGGATCCACAGGGCACATCTTAACGCATGTCCCGCAATTGGTACATTTTGTGGCATCGATAGCCGGTCTCGGGCATATCCGATTTTTTATAAACGTCTTCACACGCCCGCCGCTAGACCGGACAGGAGGAGTTCGAATCACCTCAAAATTCACATCGATGAACGACTCTATGTTTTCTCCAACTACTTCAATGTTTCCATGATAGTATACTCCGAGGCCTGCCCTTTCACCAGGTTTCGATGTTGGCACCGCTTCGGGGTCAAGATCAATAATTCTACAAGCTATAGAATCGATGGCGATCGGATCGCTGGAGAGCAGTAGAACGCCCAGATTCTTAGGCTTTCCGCTTCTTGGACCGTTGCCCTCCATGGCCATAATACCATCCATAATAGATAGACGGGGTCTTATTAGAGTATTTAAATCAACGAGCATAGTGGCAAAATCATACGGGTCAGGCAGCTTCACGTGATACTGGCTTTTCAAGAGACCAGGAATACATCCGAATTGATTCTTAACGGCCCCGGTAAATCGGGTAAGCGGATGTGTTTTCAGTTTCGGTAGACTTACGAGTCCGTCTGAATCCAAAACCCCATTAGCAATGACAAAGCTCTTGATTAATAATGCCTCCTTGTGACTAACAGACCTCCCGTTGTCAAAATCAGCTAGTCGGATCCCCAGTTGGTCTGCCTCCTGCTTCAAATTAGCCCTTTTCATATTCCATTCACATTTACCAAAGCTTGGAGAATCGCCATAGTACACTTTGGCACCGGCATTTTGAAGCAATCTCCCGGCAGCTTTGAACACAGACGGATGTGTGGTAACGCACTTTTGAGGATTTGTACCAACCAGCACGTTCGGCTTGAGTACGATTCTTTCCTCTGACCCTACAAAATTAGAGATTCCATCAAGAAGGTCAACCCCTGCCTTTAAGGCCTCGTATACTTGCTCCTCATCATATGTGTTGCACCTTACTAAAGCTACTCTTGATTTATTCATCATTCTTCATCCTAAATATACGTCGCCGTTGACAGTAAGTCTGGTTGCATCCCATAACTGGTGGAAATATATCTGAGACATATCCTAACCCTGTTCCTCATAGTAATCAACCCTCTTAGACAACCAGAGCTTCCTTCGGGAACCGCAATTTGCCTGGCTCCTGCTCCAATATCTTTAGCTGTTTCCTCTATCTAGGTAATATCATCAGCTCTCATACTGACTTTCTGCCACTTCAATCCCTCTTCCTCCTACTGCCTTGGGCATTGACAGGCCAGTACCCCAGGGGTATGCTCATTACCATACGAGAGCGTAAGTAGACAATGAAAATTGCACTTATAGTAATAATAGCTATCCTCCTAATCACTTTAATAACGGTTGCCGTAGTTGGTATCACAGGCGGGTTTAATACAGAAGCGACGGCTACACCTACACCCTCGCCTACCCCAGTGACCACCTATACTCCTACGCCTACCCCTACTCCCACGCTTACGCCTACTCCCACCCCTACCCCTACGCCTACCTCTACCTATACTCCTACGCCTACGCTTACGCCCACGCCTACACCTACTCCTATTCCCACTCCTACTCCCACCCCTAGCCCCACTCCTACGCCTACGCCTACTCCTACTCCTACCCCCACTCCCACGCCGACGCCTACTCCGCTGCCAATTATTCCGATGACGTGCACGGAGGCCAGGGATGCCATTCAGGATGCCCTTGGTGCTTACAATACCGAGTACGGTGAGTGGCCTACCGCTGACGGCCAGCCAGGAGACATAGAGTGGACAAAGCTTGTTCCCGACTTTATGGATGGTATCCCATCCAACGATAGCGAGTGCGATTGGTGGGTGAACAGCAACCCTGAGGGAGATGTCTGCCTGCAGAATATGTGCTGAGCTTGTTCTTGTGGCACGTTGTGCTCACAAAATTAAAACACCGGATAAAACTGATTTAGCAGGCGGGCTCTCACTCGAAGAGCGAAACCCTGTCTTTAAGGCTTTGTTTTGCCCCTTACCAGCACAACCTCACGCTGCAATCGTGTAACTACCTCATGAACCCCTACCATCTCCCCACACAACCAACCTCAATGCCACCTTGGCTACAAAAAGCATACCAGGCACCTTGTGACAGGCATACACGAGCATGATGTAACAGATTCCCACATTATGGTAAAATCAAAACGTCGGTTGTGCTTGAACTCTAGACCTATCAGATTCTGAGTGTTATCATGCGTATTCTAGCTCTGTGTCAGGGTCCTTATGGTAAGAGAATTGTCGAGCATACTAAGAAATCCAGGCCACAGGATTGCACAATCGAGGTTTTCAGTCCCCCAGGTCCATTGCGCCGATTCTATCATAAGGTAGAGAGAAGGAAGGGAGGTAAGGTAGCCAAGGTAGCTACTACGAGGAAGCTACTGTAGTGGATGTATCATATACTGAAAGACGGTAAGAGGTATAAAGAGGTAGAGAAGCTGGCTGAGTTTATAATTTGTGGTGAGCCCGCGAAAAGTCCTGGTCCTAATGACCTTTAGAATGATCGGGCAGCCTCGACCTGAACGACATAGTGTGGCGTTCTGCTACGAAGGGATGAGCAGGCAGATCCTGTCAGTTATTAACAAGGTCAGCGTTTTCAGGGATGGACTTTTTGCAACATTAAAAGGCAGGGCCAGCGTTAATATATACGTCGTTGACTGGAATTATTACAAATACATAATAAGAACGGGTATTTAAGTGGCTGATCATCGGCTTCTCGAAATTGAAACAAATGGAATGACCTTTCGTGGCAGGGGCGCTGGTCTGGACAATGTTTCCGGCGAGCCAGTCATTTTGCTGCATGGCTTTCCCGAGACTTCGATCATGTGGGTAGGCCCTATGGAACGTTTAGCGGATGAGGGATACCGTTGCTTTGCACCCGACCAGAGAGGTTACAGCCCCAATGCCCGTCCCGAGGGAATCGAAAAGTACACCTACCATGAGTTAACCTCTGATATTGTTGCTCTGGCTGATGCGCTCGGTTTTAAGCGTTTTCACCTCGTGGGACATGATTGGGGGTCTGCCATCGGGTGGATCCTACTATCTCTATATCCCGAGCGCGTGCATAGTTGGATTGCCATGTCTGTACCCCATATAGATGCGTTTAGGTCAGCACTTGCTGACGATCCCGACCAAAAGCAACGTAGCCAATATATGTCCTTCTTTAGATTGCCAGAGAAGCCAGAGAAAACTCTTACCGCGAATAATCTAGAACCATTGCGTGCAATCTGGTCATCAATACCGGAAGAACAAGTAGAAGAGTATATTACCGTCTTTACTCAGCCAGGTGCGCTCACTGCTGCACTCAACTGGTATCGTGCTAACTCCTTTATATTAGACCAGGGCTATCGAGGAGCAATGTTCGGGCCGGTCTGGTATCCAACACTACTGATCTGGGGCAACCAGGATACTGCAATCGGTCGTGTGGCAGTAGAACGGGCGGGGCAATACATGAAAGGTTCATACCGGCTTGTCGAGTTAAATGCCGGCCATTGGTTGATCCAGGAAGAACCCGAGCGCGTATATAGTGAAATCTTAATGCATCTTAAATCAAATCGCATAAAGCCTTAGGCTATTAAAAGAACTGACTGAGCAAGCATATCGCTGCACCATCGCCGTGCTTGCGTTAGGATTATCAATGGGCTGATACGACAAGGCGCCGAGGGAATTGTGCTCGGATGCACCGAACTCCCCTTGCTTCTTCGCCCCAGTGACGTAGATGTTCCGTTACTGGATACTACTCGGCTTCATGCGCAAGCAGCAGTAAATCTAGCACTCACTAAAAGATAGGGATTTACTCCTTTTGATAATTGGTTGCACTTGATCCTAGGAATCTAGAAACAAGGGCGTTTTGTTAGCTTGACTCCGGTTCACGGGGGTCGAAAGGGTGGAATGAAATGAAAGTCGTCGGTATTTGCGGTTCTCCCAGAAAAGGCAACACAGAGTGGATGCTCAGAAAGCTATTGGAAGGGGCTGCCAGAGATGGGGTAGACTCTGAGCTGATTTTGCTCAGGGAGAAGGACATCAGAACGTGCGATGGCTGCTTAAGCTGCGAAGCGGGGGGGGGACAACGGAAGGTGATCTGTAGGATTCAGGATGACATGCAGGAGATTTACCCCAAGCTGGTTGAGGCCGATGGGCTAGCCCTTGGCACGCCGGTCTATTTTGAAATGCTTTCCGGCCTGCTCAAGAATTTTATAGACAGAACTTGTCCTATCTGGCCAAGGCTAGAGTTAAAGCCGATAGTCGGCATAGCAGTGGCAGAAGAAAGCATTGGAAAGGCGGTCGAGAACCTGAGGACCTACTCCTCTGTCTGTGGCATGAGATGGGTCGGCGATGTCACAGCTTTAGCTAAAACCCCTGAGCAGATATCCAAAGATATGGATGTCGAGAGGCGACTTGAGCGCTTGGGGAGAAGGCTTTTCCTGACCCTGCGGGTCTGAGAATGCACCATTGTCCATGCCAAGGCCGAACAGGGGGGATGGTATAGTATGGTGCCCAGAAGTAGAGAATACCGTTCAAGACTAATAGTAGGCGCTGACGGAGTGAACAGCATAGTGCGCAGGACGATTATCGGCCCTATACCGAAAGAAAACGTGGCTGCCTGTGTTGGCTACTTCGCAGGTGACACTCCAGTGTAACCTAACGTACCCCCGTCCTCCGCCAGGTTGATGAAATTGTCAATCAGGAATTAATCCCCGCTTCGATTTTGCACAGCACCAAGACCTGCGCCCGCCTATTCCATAGTATTATGTAGGAATAGTTAGCTTTTGTGAGGATAAGATAGATTGACAGGCTTTATACACTGTGGTATAAACTCGATTGCAGGCCCCGTGCGCAAAATAAAAGCGTAGGGGGTTAGTGCCGTTTTAATTTCAAACCAAGAAGCAGGGAGGGGAGCGACTTGACAGTTGTGAATAAGTATACCATCGCGACGCTCTCATCGTTGCCTTCGGTTAATGCTGAAAGGGGGTGAAAAAGTGAAAGCAAAGATAGTATATGTGGCATTAGCACTCGTGCTAGCCTTCTCGCTGGCGGCGGTGATAGTGCCGGCTAGTCCTGCGCAGGCAGCTACTTTATGTGTTAATCCAAGTGGGACGGGTGGTTGTTACAGTTCCATTCAGGCTGCAATCGATGCTGCTAATCCTGCAGGTGGCGATACAATCGTCGTAGCAGCGGGGACATATAATGAGAATGTAATCGTCAGCGTAGCGAACCTGACCCTACGAGGTGCCAATGAAGGAAAATCTGCTGGCGCCAATCCTGAAACCAGAGGGTCCGAGTCGATCATCATCGGAGGTATTACGATTCAATTCAACGATGTGGTTATCGATGGTTTTCGGATCGATAGTACTGGATCTTCAGGCATCTATATCAATGGTGGTACCAGTGGGCACACTATCTCCAACAACGTAGTATATGGACCCGGGATTGGCGTTAACGCACGTGGTATCGAATTCAGTTCCAGCACATCCAACATCGTTGTCAGCGATAACGAGTTCACAAACTGGATGAGTGGTATTTACGTGGGTCCGTCCAGCAACAACGACCTTGAGGTTACAGGTAATGACTTCCACGACAACCTTGTCGGTATTGGTTCAGATGGATTGAACAATGTGAGCATCCAGAACAACGACTTCAGCGGCAACACGGCGGAAGGATTTGGGTGTTCGAACGTTGGCACCAATGTCCAGGCACACAACAATAACTTCTATCTCAGCAATAACGCTGGGATTAACAACTACTTCAGCGACCCCTCCGCTCAAATAATCGATGCCACGGACAACTGGTGGGGACATGCCACAGGACCTTATGATGGCTCAGATGACATAGGTGGCTGGTACAACCCCCTTGGTCAGGGCGTCCCAGTCAGCGACAAGGTGAAGTACGAGCCATACCGAGTCGAAGAAGTTGATGGCGGGGGTGGCTGCTTCATCGCCACCGCTGCCTACGGCACAGCGAGCGCTGCGGAAATCGACGTGTTGCGGGCCTTCAGGGATGAGGTGCTGCTGGAAAGCACAGTGGGCTCTCAACTCGTGGATTTCTATTATGAGGTTAGCCCTCCAGTGGCGGATTTCATATCAGAGAATGATGTGTTAAGGACTTTGGTCAGGGAGCTCCTGGTTGACCCCATTGCTTCGTTAGTGGAAGCCACGGAGACTCTCTGGCAAGATTAAAGCACCAGCCAAGCGAATTATGGGGGGCTACCCGAGACGGGTGGCCCCTTTGTTATATAGCCTTTGGCATTGAAAGATTATTTCCACAGGAGTATCCTTGCCACATGAAACTCGATTTCGACTCCACCTACGTGTAGAAATAGGGAAATGATTAGTCAAAATGTATTTCAAGCCGATTGATGAAATGTCTTTACGCCATCTATTCTCTTCTCCTTGGGGAGAAAAGACATTGAAAATGTCGTATTGATGAGGGGGATCCAGGTATGAAGCTGATTTTTATTCATGGCTCAGGCGGCTGCAAGGAAGCCTGGCACTACCAGACGAGTCACTTTCCCGCTGCCGATGTTATCGATCTCCCCGGCCACCCCGAGGGCGAGCCGCGCACCAGCGTTGAGGGCTATGTGGAGTGGCTGCGGGGATACATTCAGGATTTTGGCTATAGCGATGTCGTGCTGGCAGGCCACTCGCTGGGCAGTGCCATAGCTCAGCTTTATGCCCTGAAATATCCTGAAGATTTGAAGGGGCTCATTCTCATCGGCAGCGGCGCCAGGCTCCGCGTCCATCCCCTGTACCTCAAGATGCTGGAGAAGGCTAAAGACGAACCCGGTATGCTCGAGGCTTTCTTCGAAATGTCACAGGGGCCTATCAACCCTGAACTCATGGAGGTGCTCCGGAGGAGGGCTCTGGAGAATGGCCCTGCCGTTTTCCTCAACGATATGCTCTGCTGCGACAAGTTCGACATCATGGATCGGGTTCATGACATCAGGCTGCCGACCCTGGCTCTGTGTGGCAGCGAGGACACAATGACCCCACCGAAATACACCAAATACCTCGCCGATAAGATCGGGGGAGCCAGGGAGGTAATTATCGACGGGGGCACCCATATGGTCTTTGCTGAAAAGCCCAGAGAGGTCAATCAGGCTATCGATAACTTCCTGAGTAGCCTTTGAGAAATGATTTAGGTCTGGCTATCAAACCAAAGGCATCCGAGTTCTGGAGGATAGCACGGTTCTGAGTAACACATCTCCCGGCATTGGGGAGCTAGATGACAACCATACAAAGCCCCTGCGTTTCAGGTGGGACTTTATCCTATAAGCTTTGTTAATTGACCTAACCAACTATCCGCGCTTCCCCGATAAGTATCCAAAAAGATCGCCCCCCCAAGGATCCCCCCATATTCCCTATTCCAACATCCTTATCTCGACCTACATTCTCTCTATATGATGGCTACTACTATCGCCGGGGTGGGATTTATGCAGGATGGGTAAGGTTGGCCCTGAAAGTCTCTCGGCAGAGACGGAGAGTTAGGAGGTTGACAGAGTGCAACCCGACAGGGTATAACCAATTCTGCCAACTGGCAAGAAAAGGGAGACATGGAAGCGGAGAGAATTAAGGGCAAGAATCCATATAATATCTGCACCTGGGACGAAGGTGCAGATTGCGCCAACTGCATCAATCATAATGTATTGCACTGCAAATGGGACAGGAAAGCTCTAACCAGATTTCTCATCCTCGCCCTAATCTTCATGATCATGGCCTTTTTCGGGCTGACAGTCACCGCAATCTTGACCGGGGCGTGGTGGCCGCTGATAGCATACGGGGTATTCTATGTCGTTTTCTTCCTGTTCTTTGAAATACGAATACTCTGCTGCCACTGCCCCTTTTATGGCGAAGGAGGCAAGATCCTGCATTGCATCGGTAATCACGGAGCGCCCAAGATATGGCATTACCGTCCCCAACCAATGAACCAGTTCGAAAGGGTAAGCCTGATAATAGGTTTCATCTTCTTCGGCGGATTCCCCATCGCGGTTGAAGGCTGCGGCATCGGGTTCATAACCTACAACTACGGAGAGTACGGTCAGCTCGCCCTCCTGGGAATGATCGGGGTCGTGCTGGCAACTTTATTGACATTGATCGCCTTCGGCTCGATTCTGATACTTTTCGTGTGTCCCAGCTGCATAAATTTCTCCTGCCCCCTTAACAGGACCCCCAGAGAGAATATAGATGAATACCTCAACCGGAATCCCTTCCTGAAGAAGGCATGGGAGGAAAATGGGCCAAGGGGGGCTTGACAGGACAGTATATTGTGGTGTATAAGTTAGTCTCATAAATTGCCATGAAAGGAGGAAAGTTATGGCAGAGAGTGTCTACAAGATCATTACACTGGTGGGGACAAGCCCCGAGTCATGGGAGAAGGCTGCCGCCAATGCAGTGGCTACGGCTGCAAAGTCCCTGCGCGACCTTCGTATCGCCGAGATCGACGAGCTTGATATGCAGATCGAGAACGGCAAGGTGACCAGCTACCGTGCCAAGGTAAGGATCTCCTTCAAGTACCAGGGCGGCGACTAAGCTGTTCCACCGGCGGTAAAGCCGCAGAGCCAGACACCATCACCACTGATGGAAAAAGGCCCTGAACAGGTAGTTTTGCCCATTGCTACCCGCCGAGGCAAAAAGAAAAGAGGGGACAATTACAATCCCCTCTTCCTTTATGTTGCCCTGCTTAACTTCGGGTCTGCAGCCTGACCTTGGCGTAGCACTCGTTGCAATACACCGGTCTTCCCTGTCGGGGCTCGAAGGGTACCTTCGTGTCTTTACCACACTCGGCGCATGTAGCAGAATGCATTTCCCTCTGCCTCTGATAGCCATAGCCATCCCCATCGCGCTGTTGTCTCCTGGCCGATCGGCATTCAGGACAACGCTTGGGCTCATTGGTAAATCCCCTGGAAGCAAATAGCTCCTGTTCATCTGCGCTAAAAGTGAAACTGACGCCACAATCCGCGCATTCGAGGGTCTTCTCTACGTAGTCCATGGACAACCTCCTTTCCTTTATGACTTGGTCTCAGCTTGGTCATCCATGGCCCTGGGGAACTCGCGAGGAATCACACAGGTTGGGAAAAACCTACTTTGAACCAGATGTTTCAGCATATCATAAAATTGAACATTCTGTCAAGTTGTTGCTGTGCGATGTCCAGGACATACTATACACTTTTCATTCTATGGATGCAGTGAGTATATTGATTTTCCTAAACATGTAATGTATCATCAAACCCACAATACAAATGGGAGGTGACAGGATGTACAAGAGAATACTTGTTCCACTTGACGGTTCGTATTTGGCTGAGATCGCCTTACCCTACGCGGAAGAGATCGCATGCTACCTAAATTCTGATGTGACTCTCATACGTGTTGCTGAGTCAGAAGATGATACCTACGACCACATGCATCGAGTATATATAGATAAAATGGTTGAGGTTACTAGACAGAATCTCCAGAAATTTCACGAGAAAATAGGGGGGGAACCGATTAATGTGAACTCAGTCTTTTTAGCAGGCAATGTCGCTGAAGAGATTGTGGACTATGCTGAGAATCAACAGAGTGGTTTAATCATAATGGCTACTCACGGTCGTTCTGGTATAAGACGCTGGTTATTGGGAAGCGTGGCATCCAAGGTAGTGAGTGCGACAGAACAACCTGTATTGCTTATCAGGGCTAAGAAAAAGGATGCTATCCCCAAAGGGCACAAGAAGCGCCTCATAAAGAAGATACTGGTGCCATTGGATGGATCAAAGGTGAGTGAAGCAGTTATTCCCTATATAATGGAGCTAGCATCAAGGCTTAAAGCAGAAGTAACCTTCTTTCACGTGATTGCGCCGGTCTACTTCTTTTACAGCATTCCAGGAGAAGCTGTAAATCGGTCCTATAGCCCAGAGGATATGATCAATTTAATGACGAGGAATGAGACGTATTTGGATACGGTGGGAGTAGAATTTAAGGACAAAGGAATAAAGACGAAGTCTAAGGTTGTAGTTGGGGTTCCAGCTGATGAAATTATCAGGACAGCTGATGAAACACGGGCAGATGTCGTTGCCATGTCAACGCATGGTTATTCCGGCATCAATCGTTGGACATTGGGAAGCACTGCAGATAAAGTTCTCCATGCAGGGAACACTCCACTCCTACTGGTGAGGCCACACTAAAACTTAAATAGAATCTGGGTCAACAAATTAGAGCTAAGGAGTAAAGGGTTGATGAATGATATAAAATGCCACGAGCTACTTTTTCCTCGCATGACTGTAGGGGTAATGGGGTCAGCTGGCGGAACGCTGCCGGATGAAGTACGGCAGTCGTTGCGTCACCTTGGTGCCGAAATAGCCAGAAGGGGTTACGTCCTCGTGACCGGGGCCTGCCCTGGATTGCCGCACGAAGCTGTTAAGGGTGCCAAAGCAGAAGGAGGGGTTGTGGTAGGGGTTTCTCCTGCCCTGAACTTGGAAGAGCATGTAATCAAGTATTATTCGCCTACCTTCGGCTATGATGCCATCATTTACACGGGAAGTGGCCTCATGGGGCGGGAAATAGATAATATTAGAAGCTGTGATGTAGTCATCTTTGCCGGGGGTCGCTCCGGGACGCTGGGGGAGTTTGCCATCGCCTACGATGAGGGAAAAGTCATTGGGATTATGGAAAGCACGGGAGGAATAACGAAGCACTTAAGGAATATAGTCGCAATGGTTAAGAAGGACACCGGAGCGATCATATGCTCCGATAGTGATCCCGAGCGTCTCTTAGACCAACTGGAGAACGTTTACAAGGAACAAATTTTTCCACGATACTTGAAAATCATGAATGGTCATGACCCTGATGGCCTGCTTGAGCCTAGCCCTGCCGGTCTTATTTGAAGTAATTACTTGGTGACCACCGAGTTACGTGAGAATGGACTGTGCAAACATTATTACTGATGAACTACTAATCACGTCTTTTGAGTTATGCATAACAAGCTACATTTTCTAGGCGCGGCACAAAATGTTACTGGCTCGCGGTATCTAATCAAGGCCAACAACGTCAGGTTTCTGGTAGACTGCGGGCTTTACCAGGAGAGGAAGTACATATATAGAAACTGGGACCCGTTTCCTATTCCTCCAAACACCCTCGATGCTGTGCTTCTTACCCACGCTCACCTCGACCATTGCGGCCTTTTACCCAAGCTGGTACGCGAAGGATTTCGCGGTCGTATTGTCAGTACAGCTGCAACTGCCGACATTACTCAAATCATGCTTATGGATTCTGCAAAGATCCAAGAAGAAGATGCAGAGCACAAGATAAAAAGGCATGAGCGAGAGAGAAGAAAAGGTCTCTATCCGGAGGTACCGCTTTACACACCGGCTGATGCGAAGGCTTGTTGCTCTCTTCTCTCTCCGGTTCGTTACGGTGAGCCCGTACTTATAGGTAACAGTGTTTCTGCTACTTTCCACGATGCTGGCCACGTCCTAGGATCATCGATGATATTGGTCAATATAGGCCAAAATGGAGAAAAGAGAAGTGTACTATTCTCCGGAGACGTTGGGCGTTGGAATAAACCTATACTCCGAGATCCGACACTATTTAACGAAGCTGACTATGTACTTATTGAATCCACCTACGGCGACAGATTACACGAGGACTCTGAGAGCGTAACCAATCAGTTGGCGGAGGTTATTAACTCGACCGTACAAGCCCGAGGGAATATAGTAGTCCCTAGTTTCGCTCTCGAGCGGTCTCAGGAAGTTCTCTACTACCTGAATAAACTGCTTATGGAGAGGCGTATACCTCATCTAATGGTTTTCCTCGATAGCCCAATGGCTGTGGGCATCACGGATATCTTCGAAAAACATCCTGAATTATATGACAGTGATATGCTGGAATTAATCCGAAAGGGAAGTTCACCGTTCGACTTCCCCGGTCTCACAATGGTTAGGGAGACAGATCAGTCAAAGGCGATAAACAACATAACTGGAAGTACAATGATAATAGCTGGCTCTGGCATGTGCACTGGAGGCAGGGTAAAGCATCACCTTGTGACAAACATCTCACGGCCAGAGTGCACGATTCTGTTTATTGGGTATCAAGCTATAGGAACTCTGGGAAGACTTATCGTAGACGGTGCTCGGAAAGTTAGGATATTGGGAAAGGAATACCCGATTAGAGCGAAAATAGCTCAGATAAACGGTTTCTCTGCCCACGCTGACAGGGACGAACTGTTCCAGTGGTTGTCGAGTTTAAATAGGCCGCCTACGCAAATATTCGTTGTCCATGGCGAGCCAGAAACGGCGTTGCAGTTTGCTGATTTTCTCACGGAAAGAACTGGATGGAATATATCAGTCCCAGAGTACGGGAATGAGTCAATTCTAGACTAGTATGTAGCACGGGAATACGTTTCCAAGTTCGAGATTGTGACACCATGATCAGAAGTAAAGGAGTCTGAGTTTTGTATCTACAGAGGGTCTAAAACGCGATATCGACACCTCAACTCGTGGAGAATCAAGAGGATTCCACTTCAGGAACCCCCGTTTTCGAGCATAACTGGGCAAAATGGCAGGAGCAACAAAATGTCAAGTTGTTGCTGTGCAGTGTCCAGGACATACTATACACTTTGCATTCCATGTATACAGTGAGTATATTAAGAGAGACTGCTGAAATAGTCTCAATCAACCCCCTAATCCCCCAATCTTGGGGGACTTTTTAAAGCTGCCCCGATACATCGGGGAGACCCCCGGCAGGAAGTATCCTGCACCTCTTTTTTAGCGGTCTCTAAGAATACCCTGGAGTCACTGGGGATTAACCGAGACCAAATGGAGTGGAAGAAGTATGAGACCTGGACCCCGTATAAAAGTCGCTGGACAGTCTAGAAGCTTCGCCTTAACATCCGGTTGTGTTATCATTATTACGCTTATCTGGCTGCCACTCTTATGGTGCTACCTGCTATCATTATGGAAACTGTCATGGCTGGAAGAGAAGGTTCGATAGCGTTTCAAACGGGGGAAATCGGGGGCATGAAGCTCAAGAACCGCCTGGTGCGCTCCGCGACCTTCGAAGCCATGGCCACCGATGATGGCAAGGTCACGAACGCTCAGGTGGAACTCTACCGTACCCTGGCCGAAGGTGGCGTGGGCCTCATAATCACCGGGCATGCGGCTGTGCATCTTGGCTGGTCAGCCGGGCGGCACATGACCCGAATATCAGATGATTCTTTCATACCTTTGGTCAGGAAGATTGCCAGAGCTGTGCACGAAGTCGGCAACAACTGCAGGGTCGTTCTACAATTAACTCAGTTTGGAAGGCAATGCGGAATACAATGCCTCAAACCCCTGGTGGAACCAGTCGCGCCATCAGCGGTCTACGATACGCTATTCAAGCGCACGCCGAGGGAGCTTACTTCGGAGGAGATAGACGAGATTATCGAGTGCTTTTCCCAGGCAATACTGAGAGCCAGGCAGGCTGAGTTCGACGGCGTGCAACTGCACGCTGCCCATGGCTACCTCTTATCCTCTTTCCTATCACCACATACCAACCGGAGGGAGGACGAATACGGCGGAAGCACTCAAGGGCACGCCATGATTATGAAAGAGATATATGAGCGCGCTACCCGAAAGGTCGGGGATGACTTCCCCATACTGGTCAAGATAAATAGCGATGACCTTTTCCCCGGGGGAATCGACGCAAATGAGGCGACGAGAATAGCAGAAGAACTTGCCAGGATAGGGTACACGGCCATAGAGGTCAGCGGTGGAACCTGGGAAGCCATTACCAGAAGCAAAGAGGAACTGGGGTGGAAGCCCGTACTGCTTCCCGAGTCGAAGGTTGGTATAAAAACCAAGGAACAGGAGGCTTATTTCTGGGAAGCCGCCAAAAGGATTAAGAAAAAGGTAGCTATCCCGATCATCCTTGTAGGAGGGATTAAGTCTATCGACAAAATCGAGGAAATATTAAAAGAGGGCAGTGTGGACTTCTGCTCAATGGCGAGGTCTCTGATTAGAGAGCCGGATCTGCCCAATCGCTGGCTCCAGGGAATGGGGAGCGAGACAGCTAAATGCAAGTCATGCAACGCTTGCATCCCGATAGACGAGCCCTTGAAATGCAAAGGTAATTGAACTTAGAAGGGACATAAGAGCATAACCTTGAATTGAACATGCTGTCAAGTTGTTGCTGTGCGGTGTCCGGGACATACTATACACTTTTCATTATATGGATACAGTGAGTATATTGATTTTTCTAAACATGTAATGTATCATCAAGCCCACAATACAAATAGGAGGTGACAGGATGTACAAGAGGATGCTCGTTCCATTGGACGGTTCAGAGCTAGCCGAACTGGTCTTCGGTTACGCAAAAGAACTTGCGGGGAGGTTAGATCTAGATTTAATTCTGCTTCATGTCTCTGGATCCAGTGAACACGACTTGCTCCCAATACATCGAGCCTATATCGAGCGGGCAGCTGAGATTCTGAGGCGTCAGTCAGCAGAGGTTCAGGAAAAGACAAGAAGTAAACCCGGGGGTAAAGCAGTAGAAGCACAAGGTGAATTAGTGGTGGGCCACCCTGCTGAAGAGATTCTTCGTTATGCCGGTGAGAATAATATCGACCTGATACTCATGGCGACCCATGGTCGGTCCGGGGTTAAGCGCTGGGCTTTGGGGAGCGTAGCTGACAAGGTGCTCCGCGCATCAAAGGTACCTGTTTGGCTTGTCAGAGCCGGTATCCCGGGAGAAGTCGTCCACGACAAATGGCCAAGGAGAACGCTGCTGGTTCCCCTTGATGGCTCAAAGCTCGCTGAATCTGTACTCCCCCATGTTGAAGCGCTGGCAAAACAGCGGGGTACAGAGTTGGTGGATGTGGTTCTGCTCCGAGTTTGTGAACTTCCCGTTATTTCGGCTGATTACCCAGAGGCGATCATGGAATTGAGCTGGGAAGAGCATGTGGAGCAGGAAAAGGCATGGCATAAGCGGGCAGCTGAGAGGTACCTGGCTGAAGTTGAGAAGCGGCTTAGTGATGCTGGCCTAAAGGTACGGTCAGAAATATTACTGGGAAGACCAATCGATGAAATCATTGAGTACGCGAATAAAAATCCGTTCAATCTCATTGTTCTATCAACCCACGGGCGCACTGGAGTAATACGGTGGGCTTATGGCCAAGTTGCTGATAAGGTACTGCAAAGAAGCACCAGCCCCATATTCCTGGTAAGGCCACACTAAAACCCAAATACAATCTGGGTCAGGCCTAAGATAGGGGTTGCGTGTGTTACGTTGTACATTCAATTCCGAGGAGCTCATCGCTGCACATGTAGAAATAATGCGGGGAAGGCAAAGTCATATGGCATCAAATTCTCCCAGGATTGGTTTAGAGAAATATAAAACAAGAGATAGAAAACCTGATTCCAGGATGGCCGGTGGAGTGAGAGAGATAAGATGAGTAGAGGGATGCTTGACGATTCTGATTGGGAAAAAGTTGACCAGAAAATCCCTGATTTAGATAATCTTCAAGACATGACAAATATTTGCTTTCCCGATTCTTTATCCATAGCTTTCTCGCACCAAAGCAATGTTCCTATAGCGTCAGTTTGCTTACGAGAAGCGGCAGACACCCTCTTAGACGCTCGATATGCGCTAAGAGAAATCTTTGCCCATAGGATATGGTACTTGGAGAAGACGAAGCCGCCAGACAATATATCCGCAAATTCCTTCGGACTATACTACGCAGATGATGCGGTATTGCGGCTATATTCAGCCGGAGAGCACCTTGCAAGCGGAATCATTATGATGCTGGATATTACTGACGAAGACTTGAAGCCCTTTAAGCGTAAAGGAAAGCAAGGGAATGAGAAAAGCAGCAAGCAAATATATGTTGGACACTATCTCCGCGATAAAATGAAGGATCACCCAATCACAAAAGCAATAATTAAGCTTGCAGACTCAAAAGATTGGGAAAAGACACGAAATCACAGGGATAAGTGGGTACACGAGCAACCACCTACAGTAAAAGAGCTGGGAAGATTTTACGAGCGATTGATAAGATGGGAATCTTCACCGACAGGAAAAGGCTATACACTCCGTGGTGGCAGAGATGAACCGGAATACTCTATTGATGAGATTTTAGGATTTATACAATCGGCCATGTTTAAGTTTACGGATACATTGACCTTTGTCTTTAATTTCTATATAGACTTGCTCAGGTCTAGGGGATTAAACTTAACATTCGACAAAACTTCCAGCACCATAGGCGTAAAGATATTCTAGCAACCAACATTGTCTTAGCGGATGCTATCGGATATTATGCACATGGGTAATTCTTAAAAAGAAACTTTAAGCCTTGAAAATAAATGTTCCAAATGCGAGTTTGAAAAATAAAAACAGTCTTTATAGCCACCGCCGCTGCGGGACAGTAACCGGGCTGTGGAGTACGCTGAGAATATAGCCGATTCCGTTAAGAATGGCAGTAAAATATATAAGGATGAATGTATGGAACTCGGAGAATTAGAGGTAAGTCTTGACAGTTCGGCTTCGGCTGAGGATGTAGCTGCCGTCAGAGAAGCGTTCAATGATGCCGGGTTAATGGCCACAGTGCGTCCTTCATTCGAACGCAAAGGTATTGGTGATTTTCCGTGGATTGTGCTGTTCACAGCTCCGCTCACAGCTTTCCTTATGGCATTTGCTGCCGCAGCCGGCAAGGATTCTTACGAGGGACTGAAGAAGCTCGTACACACAATATGGGCCAAACGCACAAAAACCTCTGGCCCGTCAGGTAGTTTCACCATCATAGATAGTACATCGGGAGTCTGGGTATTGCTCGACCCAGGTATCACTGACGATGCCTATAGTGCTCTTACCAAGCTTGATTTGGATTCACTGCAGGGACCAGGCGTTCTTAAGTACGATAAGGACGAGAAGCGATGGATACAATTGCCTTGATTGGTCGCTCTGGCAGCTTAAATCACTTGTGAATATAACACGCCCATTTGTCTTGTTAATCACTACTGCACGTTCCGTCAGTTTGTGTAGCTGTCTGCCTCCATCTTCCAATCCGCCTGACCATTGCCAAAACTGCTGCTCTCTGAAGAAGGAATGTACATCGACGGCTCCAAGGCAAAGAGGGATCTGGGGTAGGAACCGAAGGTTTCGTTAGAGGAGGTTACCGGGTTCTATGTCAAGCAGCGAAGGTCGCAGGGTAAGAGATAATCCGGTGATCACTATCCATTTATGCGGTCTGATTGGAGAGGAAGCGGTAATCAGTCTACTAAAAGGTCTTTAGCTCGACCGTTATTCCTTCCCCCTCTACCGCCAAGATTCCTGCAGAGGCGGGTGTTTTAAAGGATGGATAGGCCTGCCCTGGGTTGAGGAAAACCACGCTCCCTATCGTCTCATGGCTGACATCGTGGGTGTGGCCGAAGAGGATGATGTCCACCGCTTCGAACTCCCTGGCAATATCCCCCTCGATCCCCCAGGGCGGGCCACCCCAGAGCTGGTGGATAACCCCGACTCGCTTCGCGCCGACCTTAAAAACCGTCTTATCGGGAAGCTCATCTCGAATCTCCTTTGGGTCCATATTGCCGCATACGCCGATGAAACTTTTCGCCAGTTGGCGCAATTCCTTGAGCAACGCTATGCTGATATAGTCCCCGCAATGAACAACCAGGTCAGCCGCGGCCAGCTCCGCCAGCAGCTCTCGAGGCATCACGTCAATGCTCCTGGCGTGGGTATCGGAGATCACTACAATCCTGTTTTTCACTGATTTGCCAGTTCCACTATGGTGGCGCCATTACCACCCTCTTCCAGCCCGGCAGGCCTGAATGATTTGACCATGGGGCTGCTCCCCAGCTCCTCACGCACAGCATGACGAAGCGTCCCCGTTCCCTTGCCATGGATCACCCTTACCCAGGGCATACCGGCGATGAAGGCATCGTTGAGATAGCGGTCGAGCCTCCATAGCGCCTCATCCACGGTTAGGCGGCGAAGGTGAATCTCCTCCGCTGGCGCGCTTGGAAGTTCCTTTGACGGGCGGTCTTGCCTACTCAAGGTTTACCTTTCACCATCATTATAGCAGCAGTTAAGGAGTCATGCTACGAAAATACAGGTTGTGGCGACTTCAGGATTACCTTATAACCTGGGCGTCCGATTCGATAAATGGCTCTCCGGATGGTCACTATGCTATCGCCCTGTTCAAAGAAATTAATTCAAAACTTATATTAGAAGTGATGAACAAACTCCACTACCGTTCAACACATCCCCATTTTTATCCCCGGTGGTGCCGCTGGCAAGCTACATGCTGGATTGCCAGCGAATCTACACGGTGGTATACTTTATGCTATTCAGAAAGGGTTCAAAACGCTCAATCGGGAAGGGCCTATGGTCGCTGTCCTGACCATTGGTGGAGGATTTTTCGCCCCTTTTCATTACCAGTCATCCCAAACGGAGTGAGGTGACACAATTGCTCAGGTTAGATGGTCGTTCCAACGACGAGCTTCGCCCTATTAGGATCATACCCGGCTTTCAACCCCATGCCGAAGGGTCTGCGCTCATTGAGCTGGGGCAGACAAAGGTGATCTGCGCCGTAACCGTAAAGGATCGTGTTCCCGCCTTTCTCAGGGGGGAGCGAAGAGGCTGGATCACCGCCGAGTACGCCATGCTCCCGCGTTCCACCAACACCAGGACGCCGCGGGAGGAGAGTCGCTCAGGTGGAAGAACACACGAGATTCAGCGTCTCATCGGGCGCTCCCTGAGAGCAGTGGTCGATCTCGATACCCTCGGCGAGCGGACGCTCCTCTTTGACTGTGACGTGCTCCAGGCCGATGGAGGCACCAGGACGGCGGCGATCACAGGCTCCTATGTGGCCCTGGTTCAAACCCTGAATACCCTGCTAGCAAAGGGACTCATACCTTCCCTCCCCATAAGAAGTGCGGTGGCGGCAACCAGCGTGGGTATCGTGGGCGGGGAACAGCTCCTCGACCTCTGCTATGATGAGGACTCCTGGGCTGAGGTTGACTTCAATGTGGTAATGACCGGCAAGGGGACATTTGTGGAGATTCAGGGGACTGCTGAAGCGAGTCCCTTCTCCAAAGAGGCCATCGACGCCCTGCTCGCCCTGGCTCAAGGGGGCATGGCGAAGCTTTTCCAGGCTCAGAAAGATGCGCTGGATATCCTGAAGGGCTAGGATGAAAATGCCCCATCACGCGTTATTCGGTCTGCTGGTCTTAGACCTCTCCCAGAATATCTCCGGCCCATACTCTACCAAACTGCTCGCCGATTACGGGGCAGAGGTAATCAAGATAGAAAAGCCACCCCTCGGCGACACAGGCCGCAGGGTGGGACCCTTCCACAGCGACCATCCTGACATTGAGAAAAGCGGGCTTTTTCTATTTCTTAACACCAGCAAGAAAGGCATTACCCTTAACCTGGATTGTGAAAGTGGCCTTCAGATATTCAGGATGCTGGTAGAGAGGGCGGATATACTGGTGGAGAACTTTCGTCCCGGGGTGATGGCCAGCATGGGGCTCGATTATGATAAGCTGGCGGAGATAAACCCCGAGCTGATAATGACCTCCATATCCTGTTTTGGGCAGTGGGGACCATATCGGGAGTGGGATGGCTCGGATATTGTAGCCCAGGCAATGGGCGGATTGATGGGGCTTACCGGGGAGGCTGACGGCACGCCGCTGAAGCTCCCCCTATCTCAGGCGGAGTATCAGGCAGGGCTCAATGCAGCGGTGGCAACCCTCTGCGCCCTCTATTTTCGAGACGAGACCCGTAAGGGGCAACACATCGATGTCTCCCTTCAGGAGGCGGTCGCCTCCATCCTCGAAGCCTCGGTAACCATGTATAGCTACAGCGGCTTCGTCAGGGGGCGCACTGGCTCGCGCCACCACCTTCAGTGCCCTTCAAGGGTGATGCCCACCAGGGATGGCTATATCCATGTTCAGGCGGGGGCAAACTGGGACCATTTCTCCACCTTTCTGGATACCCCTCAGCTCATGCAGCCCCGTTTCGCATCTCCCCTGCGCTACCAATATGCCGATGAGGTCGAGAGCTTGATACAGCCCTGGATTGAAAACCGTGATAAACGGGAGATCTTCACTACTGCACAGGAGTGGCGGATTCCCTTCGCTCCGGTGCTCGGGATCGATGAGCTGATGGGGGACCCTCAATATGAAGCAAGGGGCTTCTTTCACGAAATAGGACACCCCCAGGCCGGTACCCTTACCTACCCGGGAGCCCCCTTCAGGATGAGCGAGACCCCCGCCGAGGTGCGGCGGGCGCCGCTCCTCGGTGAGCATAACGATGAGGTTTATAGTGAGGCATTGGGCTTAAGCCAGGACCACCTTATAGAGCTGAAGGAGCAAGGGGTTATCTAGGGAGAAGGGGAGTTATCGTCACTTAATCGAAGATAAGAAAGCAAGTCACAGGAAGAACAATGCTAACTAAGTATCAAAAATCCGATATTCTAATAGTCGAGATTTACAACTGGATACCGATCCTTCGCCTTGTCGCAGGTGACCCGCCTTGGCGAGTGAGAAGTCTCGAACCTATATTAAATAAATGTGTTCCCGCTATCACAGCAAAATTCTTTGCACCCATCTGCCAATATCTAAGAAGAATGGTGCCGAGCAACTAACGGGTTGTATTTGGAATAGAGAGAGCCAAGTGCCCGGAGGTGCCGTTTTTTAGGAGGCCAACATACCAGAAGTTTAGCTCGCCAAGATATAAAACGACACATACAAGAAATAGAGCAGGAGCCTTACTAGGAATACTGGCAGTAAAAGAGAGACCAACCGCAGTGGAACAGAAGATGAGGGATGAAGCAGCGCAAGCCTTAACCAGTTTGAGGGTGATCGACCTCTCACAGATTTTCGCCGGCCCCTATGCCACCAAGCTTCTGGCGGACATGGGGGCGGAGATTATCCGGGTTGAGTGCGCCGCCCGCTCGGGGAGGGGAGGGGCGCTCCCCAGGATTAAGCCCGGCGGTGCCTTCGGCGCTTCCTTCCCCGATGGCGACACCGGGGAAAGCTCCTACAATCGTTTCGCCTACTACAACGAGGTGAACCGAAACAAGTATGCTATAACCATCGACCTGGCAAAGCCCCTCGGGGTTAATGTTTTTAAAAGTCTGGTAAAGGTGAGCGATGTGGTGGTGGAGAATTTCACCCCCAGGGTGATGAAGAACTTTGGCCTGGACTATCACGTTCTCAGGGAGACCAACCCCCAGATTATCATGATCTCCCTCTCCGGGTATGGCCAGGACGGCCCTTATAGAGACTATGTTACATATGGTGAGGGAATCGAAGCCATGGTCGGTCTCTCAGAGCTCACCGCCTATCCCGATGGAGAGCCGCTCAAGCCCGGGGTGGCGTACGCCGATGCCACCAGCGGGCTTCACGCTGCCTTCGCTATTCTGGCGGCGCTACGCTATCGCCGCCTTAGCGGCCGTGGGCAGCACATCGATCTCGCCATGCGTGAAGCGGTCACGCCGCTCCTCGGGGAGGCGATTATGGATTATACCATGAACCAAAGAGCGGCAAAACCCGTGGGAAATCGCCACTCCACGATGGCACCCCACGGTTGCTACCGCGCACAGGGGTGGGGTGTTAAGGTTGGAGAGAACCAAGAAGGGCATAGAAGGAGTGGGGAGAACGAAAAAGGGGATGCGTGGATTGCCATCGCCATCTCCTCCGATGATGAGTGGCGTTCCCTTTGCTATGCTATGGGCGACCCACCCTGGACCAGGGAAGAGCAATTCGCCAGCCCCTCCGGTAGACTGGCAAATCGAGAGGAGCTGGACCGGCTTATCGGGGAGTGGACCTCGGCGCATGACCACATTGAGCTGATGACCATGCTCCAGGGTTCCGGTGTTAAGGCGGGGGCAGTACTCAATATCGCTGAACTTGCTCACGACCCTAATCTCAATGAGCGGGGATTCTTTGAGGAGCTTTCACACCCCGAGGCAGGGACCCATCGTTACCCGGGGGTATCCTGGCGGATGAGCCGGACGCCGGGGAGGCTTCGACTGCCCGCCCCCTGCTTCGGTGAGCACAATCACTATGTTTTCGGAGAGCTTTTAGGAATGTCTGACGAGGAGATATGGCAACTGGCTGATGAAGGGGTGAGCGCCAGCGAGCCGCTCTCATACCTGGAGGCCTGATACCATGGAAGAAAAGAAGGAAGAGCAGCCGCAAGCGGAGCCAATTCCCTGGACCGTGATGGACATGGTCAAGGGGATCGGATTGATAATAGGTTTGACAATTATTCTTTCCGCTGGCCTGGGAATTGCCACATCTCTGCTTATTGGCCCGGATGCCTATCTCGAGATCGACCTCCAATACACTAATATAAACCAACTCGTCGAGGAGTTCTTTGATCTACTTGCCTCCGAGGGCCTGCTTCAGCAGTGGCTGCTAATAGCGTTCGCGGGAATGGCAGTTGGTGAAGGGGCAATGGTCTACGGGGCATGGCGGTTCAGCGCTTTCAAGTACCGCCTTGGCTGGCGTGCCCTAGGGTTTCGCTCCTTCAATGTGAGGAGAGGCCTCACATTAGCCACCATTGTAGTACTGGGAGGCCTGTTAATCAGCATCCTCTACGATATGTTGATGACCTCATTATGGGAAGAGCCCACTTCCTCGGTGACACTCGAGTTCACTAATAGCGGTCTCGGCCTGGCGACCATTGCTGTGCTCGCAGTCGTGGTCGCCCCGGTTGCCGAGGAGGTCTTTTTCCGCGGCTTTCTATTCAGCGGCATCGGCAAACGCTATGGGTACGGCTGGGGTGCTATTGTTAGCGCCCTGCTGTTCTCGGCGGCACACATTATGCAACCGGGAGCTTTCCTTCCCATTTTCCTCTTGGGTCTCTTACTTGCCTGGCTTTACATGAGGACTGGCTCAATATGGGCCTGTATCTTCACCCATTTCGCCTATAATTCCATTGCCCTGTTATTTATGATATTATATCAGTAGTGAGAGCAAATGAGGTGTCGTGGCATTCGTGGGGCAACTACGGTCGATGACAATACCAGGGAAGACACCCTGGCAGCGGCCAAGGAGTTACTACAGGAGATGGTCCAGACCAATGGGGTTCAGGAAGAGGAGGTAACCTGTATCTTCTTCACTACCACCCCTGACATTAACCGCACGTTCCCCGCGGCGGCAGCCAGGGAGCTGGGTCTTTCCCAGGTACCCATGCTGTGCGGGCATGAGATGAACGTCCCCGGCAGCCTGCCCATGTGCCTGCGTATCCTGATTCTCTTCAATACGGAAAAGGGCGCAGAGGAGATCGTCCATATTTATACTAAGGGAGCCAGGGAGTTGAGATCCGGGAGCGATAACCAAGAAGGGAGTCTGGAGGTATAATAAATGTTTATCGTAATGCATCAAGGGCATACCGAAAAGGAACTGACGGACATTCTGGAGCGGCTGACCCAAATGGGATTCACCGGTCATGTATCCCAGGGAGTGGAGCGAACGGTGGTCGGCGTGGTAGGGCGAACCAACCCCGAACTGAAGGAGACGCTTGAGCTGTGGCCCGGAGTGGACGACGTTGTGCCCATCAGCCGGCCACATAAGCTTGCCGGTCGTGAGTTTCAGTCCGAGGATAGCGTAATCAAGGTGGGAGATGTGACCATCGGCGGTGAGGCGCTGGTAGTGATAGCTGGCCCCTGCGCCGTGGAGACCGAGGAGCAGCTCCTGCAGTCGGCGCGTGCGGTGAAGGCAGCAGGTGCCAATATCCTGCGCGGAGGTGCCTTCAAACCATCAACCTCCCCCTATAGCTTTCGCGGGCTGGGCAAGGATGGGCTCGAGCTCCTGGCGCAGGCACGCCGGGAGACCGGAATGCCCGTTATCACCGAGGTGATGGCCCCTCACGATGTAGAGTTAGTCTTACGCTATGCCGATATCCTCCAGGTAGGGGCGCGCAACATGCAGAACTTCACCCTCCTGGATGAGGTGGGCAAGTCACAAATGCCGGTTATGCTCAAAAGGGGGCTCTCGGCAACCATTCAGGAGTGGCTGCTCTCTGCAGAATACATCCTGGCCCAGGGCAACCGCCAGGTCATGCTCTGTGAGCGGGGGATCAGGACCTTCGAAACATACACCAGAAATACAATGGATATAAGTGCCATCCCCGTTATCAAGAAGCTGAGCCACCTGCCCATCATCGCCGACCCCAGCCATGGCACCGGCAAATGGCACCTGGTTACCCCCGTCTCCCTGGCCGCAGTGGCTGCCGGAGCTGACGGACTGATGGTCGAGGTTCACCCCAATCCGGAACATGCCCTCAAGGATGGCGCTCAGTCGCTCACCTTCGAAAACTTCCAGCAACTCATGGCGCAGGTCGTGCCGGTGGCGGCCTCGGTGGGACGCAAAATGGCCTGATGGCGATGAGACCCTAAGGTTATACGGGCATTTCTGCGCATCATTGGTCACCAAGCTAGTACCAGGTTGTAAAAGTAAACGTCTAATCGCCTTGTTCGAGAATGCGATTTCCCAGCCCTAGCACCCCCGACTACGGGATAGTTAAGAAGAGATGATGGGGATTTCCGCATAAGTACTTGAGGGAAAATATGCTCGTTGAGGAAGAGCTATCCAGAGCGGTGCCAGAAGGGGACACGGCGTTTACCATCGGGGTTTTCGATGGGGTTCACCTGGGGCACCGGTTTCTTATCGAGAAGCTTAAAGAGAAGGCCGCTTCTGAGGGCCTTATGAGCGGGGTGATAACCTTCAAGCACCATCCCCGCTTGTTGTTTTCGCCACGCTCCCAGATTACCTGCCTGACCACCCTCGAGGAACGGATTAGACTTCTGGAAAGCCTCGGTGTGGCGCATGTCGTTACCCTCTCCTTCACCCCTGAACTATCTCAGCTCAGTGCCCGGGAATTCATCACGCTGCTGAAGCGCTACCTCAGGATGCGGGGGCTGGTTATCGGGCCCGACTTCGCCCTAGGCAGTGGTAGAGAGGGAGATGCCCGTGCCCTTAAGTCGCTGGGTGAGGAGCTTGATTTCTCTGTCGAGGTGGTTCCGCCCAGGTTATTGCAGGGTAAGGTGGTGAGCAGCACGGCGGTCCGCGGGGCGCTCTCCCGGGGTAATGTGAAGGAGGTAGGCGAACTCCTGGGGCGATACTTCACCCTAACGGGACAGGTATCACATGGGGATGCGCGAGGTAAAAGCCTGGGATTTCCGACAGCAAACCTCATCCCGGAACGGGAGCAAGCCCTGCCTGCCGATGGGGTCTATGCTGCTCAGGCCTTCTTCTCCGAACGAAATATTGGAGTCCGCCCCGCTGCACGAGGGCGGTCTCGTAAAACGGCACACAAGGCAGACAGCGAAACGGCTTATCAGGCGGTAATAAATATCGGCCTTCGCCCCACCTTCGATGGCAGCAAGCGCATAGTGGAGGCTCACCTCCTCGATTTCGCCGGTGATCTCTATGGGCAGAAGCTCAAGCTCGAGCTGGTGGAGCGGCTGCGCGGTGAGGAGAGGTTCTCAAGTGCCCAGGAGCTGAAGGCTCAGATAGCAAGAGACATGGAGCAGGCGAGGTCGCTGCTCAAGCGCCCCTAAGCAGATAGACGCTTAAACGTTTAAACGCTTAAAACGCTAGAACGCTTTAAGGGGAGATTAAAAGAACAAGCAATGGGGAAGACAAACGATAGTGAGCACTTCAGGCATCTCCTGAAAAGAGGGGTTGCCGAGATCATCATCGAAGAGGAGCTGGAAAGGCTCCTGGAGTCGGGGCGAAAGCTCCGCCTAAAGCAGGGCTTCGACCCCAGCTGTCCCGACATCCACCTGGGGCATGTAGTTGGGCTCAGGAAGCTGCGCCAGTTTCAGGAGCTGGGGCACCAGGTCATCCTCATCGTCGGTGACTGGACCGCGCGTATCGGCGACCCCAGCGGCGAATCGCAGACCCGCCCCATGCTATCCCCCGATGAGGTGCGCGCCAATGCCGAGACGTATTTGAAGCAGTTCTTCAAGGTGGTCGCTAGGGAAAAGACCAGGGTGGTCTGGCAGAGCGAGTGGTTTGGCAAGTTCAGCCTCTCAGATGTCATTGGACTTGCCAGCAAGTTTACCGTGGCCCAGATGCTGCAGCGGGACGACTTCTCCAAAAGGTACGCCTCAGGCCGCCCCATCGCCATCACCGAGTTTCTCTACCCCTTGCTTCAGGCCTATGACTCCGTAGAAATCGAGGCCGATGTTGAGTTCGGGGGCACCGACCAGACCTTCAACTGCCTGGTAGGGCGGGAGCTTCAGCAGATGATGGGGCAACCCCCGCAGCAGGTCTTCCTGGTGCCTCTGCTTGTGGGCACCGACGGCAGCATGAAGATGTCGAAAAGCCTGGGGAACTACATCGCCATCGATGAGCCCCCAAATGACATGTATGGCAAGGTGATGAGCATTCCCGACGGCCTCATGATGGACTACTTCGAGCTCCTTACCGATGTCACTGATGAAGAGCTTGCCCAGTACCGCAAGGATATTGCTAGCGGTTCGGTGAACCCGATGGTCTTGAAGAAGAGATTAGCCCATGAGCTGGTGGAGCAGTTCCACGACCCTAAGGCTGCTCAGGATGCGGAGGTGGAGTTCGAGAAGGTGGTTCAGAAAAAAGAAATGCCAGAGGAGATACCTAAAGCTCGCATTTCAGTCGGAGCCGGAACCGTTCATCAAACCTCCGGTCTAATTGTCGTGACCGGGCTTGCCAAAAGCAACAGCGAGGCAAAGCGCCTTTTAGCCCAAGGGGCCATTGAGATTGACGGTAAGCGAGTTACCAGCGAGAAAGTAATAATCAAAGACGGCAGCATCATCAAGGTGGGCAAGCGCCGCTTTGTTAGAATCGTTGATGCCGATAAGCAAACCTGAGCTTCCCACTTACCCACCCCCTTTGCCCACACCAGACTAGGCAAACATGTTTCCTACTTCACTATGTTAGCGATTCAGGGTATAATGTCTAAAAATCGCTAATTACGGAGGCAGAGCATGCAGTTACGCATTCCCGGACCCACCCCGCTACCCGATGAAATCCTGCAGACGATGACCAGGCAGATGATCAATCATCGCGGGCCCCAGTTTGCCGAGATAATCCATAAGGTAACCGACATCCTCAAAGCCATGTTTCAGACCGAGGGGGACGTATTTCTCCTCACCTGCTCCGGAACCGGAGGCATGGAGGCAGCCATCGTGAACACCCTCTCGCCAGGGGACAAGGTGCTGGTAGTGGCCAACGGAGCCTTTGGCGACCGCTTTGCCGATATCGCCGAGATATTCGGCGCTCATGTTGAGCGGCTCAGCTTTGAGTGGGGCACCGCCGTCGACCCCCAGGAGGTGCGCCGGGCGCTTTCCAATGACGCCGGCATAAAAGCAGTGCTGGTGACTCATAATGAAACATCCACTGCTGTAACCAATGATTTAGCTGCTATAAGCGCTGTGGTTCAAGAGTACGAAAAGCTCCTTATAGTGGACGCCATCAGCAGTCTAGGCTGCATTGACCTGCCCACCGACAAGTGGGGGTGCGATGTGGTGATTACCGGCTCGCAGAAGGGGTGGATGGCCCCTCCCGGGCTGGCGATGGTCAGCGTCAGCGACCGCGCATGGCAGGCGCAGGCTCAAGCCAAGATGCCCAAATACTACTGGGACTTCGCCAAAGCCAAGAAATTTCTAGAGAAAGGGCAGACCCCCTGGACCCCGGCTGTTTCTACGTTCTACGCCCTCGATGCTGCCCTAGAGCTGCTTCAGCGAGAGGGGCTCAAAAACATCTTTGCACGCCATGCCCGCATAGCGGCGAAGGCGAGGGAGGCGGTGAAATCGCTGGGGCTCTCCCTATTTGCTGATGAAAGCTGCGCTTCAAACACGATCACGGCGGTTAAGGCGACTAAAGGTCTCGACTCTAAGAAGCTTCTCAAGATCCTGCGGGAGGAGTATGATACTGTACTCGCCGGAGGGCAGCAGCGGCTGGACGGTAAGATCTTTCGCATCGGTCACCTCGGCTATGTAAACGAGGGGGACATCGATGCCGTGATCGAGGCGCTGAAGGCGGCCCTGCCCCAGGCAGGCTTCTCCGGGTGAGATTACCAGGAGGTGATTACAATGGAGATCGAGGAGATCGGGGTCGTGTCCCGGTTGGGAATGCGAGGGTTAAAGAATAGGGGTCTCATTGAAATATCCCAGGACCCCAGGAGCGGGGATTTCGTCCTCGTTATCAGCAAAGGCATCCGTGAGAAATGGTACCGCAAGTGGCTAAAGATCAACCTCCCCCAGGGGATGTGGCGGGTGAAGTGCTCCAAGGAGGAGGTATCTGAGGCAGTTAATAAATTCCTATCCGATAAAATTTTACCGTAGATGCGAGTAATCGATTAAAGGCAGGTTAAACTAGGAAAGGTACGCGAAGGGCGAAAAAATGAGGGTATTAATCGCTGATCCCATCGCTCAGGAGGGCATCGAAGCGCTTCGCGCCCATGCCGAGGTGGATGTCAGGCTGGGGCTGGGTCACGATGAGCTTATCGCCGCCATTGGTGATTACGATGCCATCGTGGTAAGGAGCGAGACCAAGGTCTCAGCGGAGATCATCGAGGCGGGACATAAGCTCCAGGTCATCGGTCGTGCTGGTGTGGGGGTAGACAATATCGATATAGAGGCGGCAACGAGGAAGGGCATCGTGGTGGTAAATGCCCCCACGGGGAATACCATCTCGGCTGCGGAGCATACCATCGCCATGATGCTCGCCCTGGCACGACACATCCCCCAGGCAAACGTGAGACTCAAGACAGGGGATTGGCGCCGCCAAGATTTCCTAGGCACTGAGCTGAGGAATAAGACGCTGGGCATCATTGGATTAGGTAATGTAGGCTCCGAGGTTGCACGGCGCGCCATCGGGTTTCAGATGCGCCTTATCGCCTATGACCCCTTTGTATCTACCGAATACGCACAAAATCTGGGGGTGGATCTGGTCTCCTTTGAGGTTCTCCTTAAAGAATCTGACTTTATCACTATACACACCCCGCTCACCAAGACAACCAGGAGGCTAATTGGTGCCAAGGAACTGGCGATAGTCAAGCCAACTGTGCGCATAATCAATTGTGCCCGTGGGGGTGTCATCGATGAAGAGGCGCTTTATAAGGCTATTGAGGGGGGGGCGGCAGCAGGTGCAGCTATCGATGTCTTTACTGAGGAGCCGGCAAAGGATAGCATCCTCTTCAAGAGCGATAAGATTCTGGTCACCCCGCACCTGGCGGCATCCACCGCCGAGGCCCAGGCAGGCGCGGCCCTGGATGTGGCGGAGCAGATAATCGCGGTGCTCCACAGCGAGCCTGCCAGGTATGCAGTGAATACCCCACTGATCTCACCGGAGACGCTTGCCGTGGTCGGACCGTTCCTGAGCGTCGCCCGGCAGATAGGCCGTCTGCTCTATCAGCTGGGTGAAGGTCAGATAAGCACTATCATCATCAAGTATGAAGGGGAGATCGCTAACCACGACACTGCGGCGCTAAAGGCAGCAGTCCTAGGCGGCCTGCTAGAAACCATCAGCGAGGAGCGGGTTAACCTGGTAAACGCCAATATCATCGCACAACGGCGCGGGCTGAAGATCACCGAGCAAAAAGACATCAACTGCGAAAATTATGGAAACCTGATAACCCTCGAAGTGACCTCCAGCACCGGGACAGTCACGGTAGCGGGCACGGTGATGAGGGGCGAGCCTCACCTCGTGAGGGTTAACAGCTACTGGATTGATGTCGTACCGAGGGGGGGTTATTTTCTGTTTAGCGATCATCGCGACCGCCCCGGGCTTATCGGAGCGGTAGGCACGATATTGGGTGACGCTGATATTAACATCAGCTCGATGCAGCTGGGTCGACTCGAGCCTCGAGGTCGGGCGCTTCTGGTGCTCGAGCTCGATCAGCCTGTCGACGAAGAACTGCTGCTCAAGCTTCAATCGCTATCCGAAATCTACACAATGAAGCTGGTGAAGCTTTGACCGGGGGATAGCCAGCGTGGCTGATATCGAACGGGCTAAAGAGAGGATCGCGGAACTCCGGGAACAGATAAACCACCACAACCACCGCTACTACGTGCTCGACAGCCCTGAGATCGCGGACGCCGAGTATGACGCGCTGATGGCTGATCTGAGGGAGCTGGAGGAGGAGCACCCCGGATTTATCACCCCCGAATCGCCGACGCAGCGGGTGGGCGCCGCCCCCATCGAGGCCTTCGGTGCGGTGGAGCACCGCGTGCCGCTGTTGAGCCTAGCCAATGTCTTCTCCTCCGGAGAGCTACTCGGCTGGCACAAGAGAATCTCAAACCTGGTGCCGGGGCGTGAGATGGACTTCGTCTGTGAGCTCAAGCTCGACGGGCTTGCCGTCGCCCTGACGTATACCGATGGCCGCTTTACTACCGGAGCAACGCGGGGCGATGGCTATCGAGGCGAGGATATCACCCAGAACCTTAAGACCATTAAGAGCATCCCCCTCACCGTCCCCAAAGGTGCCCCGCGGAAATTTGAGGTCAGGGGTGAGGTCTATCTCTCCAAGGCTGGCTTCGGAAGACTGAACCGGGAGCGGGCAGAGGAGGGCCAGCCTCTTTTTGCCAACCCCAGAAATGCCGCCGCCGGCTCGGTACGTCAGCTAGATCCACGGGTTACGGCGAAGCGCCCCCTGGACATCTATATCTACGGCCTGGGATATACCGAAGGGGAAGGGATAGGCGAGCGAGAAATGCCCCCAACTCACTGGGAAACCATGGAGTATCTCAAGTCAATGGGATTTAAAATAAGCCCATATAATACTCATGTTTCCGATATTAGCGGTGCGGATAACTACTATCTGCGCTGGGTTAAGGAGAGAGAGAACCTGGAATTTGATGCCGATGGCATTGTGATTAAGGTAAACTCATTAGGGCTTCAGCGAGCATTGGGTACGGTGGGTCACGACCCCCGCTGGGCAGTGGCCTATAAATTCCCCGCTATTCAGGCCACTACCAGGCTTCTCGACATCGGCATTAATGTGGGGCGAACGGGTAGCCTCAACCCCTACGCCATCCTAGAGCCGGTATCAGTTAGCGGTGTCACCATCAAGCGGGCAGCACTCCACAACGAGGAGGATATCCGGCGTAAGGACATTCGCATCGGCGACACGGTGGTGGTGCAGCGCGCCGGCGAGGTCATTCCCGAGGTGGTCGCTCCCGTTTTATCCAGGCGCAGCGGTCAGGAAAGGCTCTTCGTGATGCCATCCCGGTGCCCCGTTTGCGGCGTCAAGGTGGTTAAGCCGGAGGGTGAGGTGATGACGCGGTGCACCAACGCCACCTGTCCCGCCCAGATATATGAGCTCCTCACCCACTTCGTCTCCCGCGGCGCCATGGACATCGACGGGATAGGGGAAAAGCTGGCTGCCGCCCTGCTTAAAGAAGGTCTGGTTAAAAATGTCGCCGATCTCTACTCACTTCGCAAGCAAGACCTGATAGACCTGGAGAGGATGGGGGAAAAGAGCGTCCAGAATTTGCTAGATGCCATCGAGAAGAGCAAGGAGCGCCCTTTTGCAAGGGTAATCTTCGCTCTAGGCATCAGGCATGTCGGTGCCGAGACCGCGGAGCTCCTGGTCAGCCACTTAGGTAGCATGGACAAGCTGGCCAACGCCTCTATCGATGATCTCCTTGAGGTGCCTACCGTTGGCCCCAAGGTCGCAGAGAGCATCCGTGCCTTCTTCCGGCAGGAGGATAACCGCCGCATTATTGACAAGATGAGAAAGGCAGGGGTAAGGCTTGAGCAGGAAAGGAAAGTCCCAGGCGAGCTGCCACTGGCTGGGCGAGAGTTCGTGCTCACCGGCAAGCTGGAAGCGCTACCCCGGGGTGAGGCCGAGGCACGTATCAGGGAGCTCGGCGGCAGCGTGGGCTCGAGCGTCACCAGAAAGACAACCGACGTGGTAGCAGGGGCCGAGCCGGGCTCGAAGCTGGAGAGGGCGCGTTCCCTGGGCACCAGGCTGCTTAACGAGGATGAATTTCGTCACCTCCTCGAGGAGGGCAATATAAATAAAGGAGTAGAAAATGGCTAGAGTATTGATCGTTTACCATTCACAGAGCGGGAATACAGAGGAGATGGCGCAGGCGGTAGCGGAAGGGGCGCGGTCGGTGGAAGGAACCGAGGTCGCCCTTAAGCGGGCCTTCGATGCTACCGCTAAGGACCTCATTAGCTGCGATGCGGTGGCCTTTGGCACCTCAACAAACTTCGCCTACATATCCGGAGGCTTAAAGGACTTCTTCGATCGCACCCTTATTCAGTGCCAGGACAAGACCACCGACAAGCCCTACTGCACCTTCACCAGCAGCGGTATGGGAAAGAGGAAAGCCCTCGATGTCCTCGATGGCATATGTTCCGCCTATAAACTGAGGAAGACCGGTGAAGGTATCATGGCTCCGGGCAAGGCCACCCCCGAGATCCTCGCCGAGCTGCGTGAGATGGGTAAGAGGCTGGCCACCACCTGAAATATATGTACCGACATTCTTTAGTATATTTGGACTGGATGAGCCTAAGCCTGTAAAAGCGGTCCTCGCGGGTTTTTAAGCAACCGGTAGAATCAGGCAAAGGGGTGCGCATCAGCTTCAAGGAGTAAAGCTCTAGTTAAGCTATGAAACTGATTGTCGGGCTAGGAAATCCAGGGAAGAGCTATGCCGGTAACCGCCATAACGTGGGGTTCCAGTGTCTCGACCACTTCGCTACTCAGCACCGCATACCTATAAAAGAGCGAAGGTTAAGGCTCAAAACACTAAAGGCCAAATACGGGACGGGCGAGGTTGCCGGTACGCCGCTGATACTGGCCAAGCCCCGAACATACATGAACCACAGCGGGGCGGCGGTGGTCCAGCTAGTGCGCCGCTTCGAGATATCGCTGGATAACCTCATTGTGATCCACGACGACCTGGACCTGCCCCTAGGCAAACTGCGCATCCGCCAGCGTGGCGGTGCAGCGGGGCATAAGGGCGTAGCATCCATCATAACCTCCCTGGGAAGCGAGGAGTTCTACAGAATTCGCGTCGGCATCAGCCGCCCCGATGGCGATGAGGTCTCCTACGTGCTGAGCGATTTCAGCTCTGAGGAAAAGGAAATCGCAGGGGAAGCCTTTGCCCGGGTCGCCGATGCCATCCTTTGCATACTAACTGAGGGGATCGAGGCGGCGATGAATCGCTTTAACTAAAGTAGCCCTCCTCTCAGTTGCGGCAATTCAACTCAGGGTGCTATAATCCCCTTTAGCCTATTGTAAGAGGTTTTCTAGATGGAACCAGGGTTATTCATTACCGTAATAGGCGCAAGCGATTGCTCCGCAGAAGAGACCAAGCTCGCCGAGGAGGTGGGGCGGGAGCTGGCAAGGCGCGGCGCCACCCTGATCTGCGGCGGTCTCGAGGGGGTGATGGAGGCAGCATGTCGGGGAGCCTACTCCCAAGGTGGTATTACTATTGGTATCCTACCCGGGAACAGCCGCAAAGATGCCAATCCCTATGTTCGAATCCCCATCGTCACCGGCATGGGCTATACCAGAAATGCTATCGTCGCCAAATCGGGTCAGGCAGTGATCGCCATCGGCGGCAGCTATGGGACCCTTTCCGAGATCGCCTATGCACTGCAAAGTGACATCCCGGTTATCGGACTGGGCACCTGGTCACTGGCACGGGGAGGTGTGGCGGATAAATCCATAATCGTGGCTCAAAATCCTATGGATGCCGTGGAAAAGGCCATTGGCGTAATAAGGAAGGGCTAGCACTCTCAACTAATAGGATGGCTAAATATGATAAAGGGCCGGAGAGTGATATCCTATACCTTAGTTAGAAAAAGGTAAAAGGAGAGCGATGACGGTGGCGGTAATTGAGGAAGTGAGAGCCAGGGAGATCCTCGATTCCCGTGGCAATCCCACGGTGAAGGTTCATGTAAGGCTCTCCGATGGTACCCTGGGGCACGCCGCGGTGCCTTCAGGGGCCTCCACCGGCGCCCACGAGGCACTGGAGCTTCGCGATGGCGATAAGGCCCGGTTCGGTGGGTTGGGAGTGCTCCGGGTGGTGGAGAATATCGAGCAGGAGATCGGATCTGCACTTATCGGGATGCCTTGCCAGGAGCAGGTGGCCATAGATGAGCGGATGATCGAGCTCGATGGCACGCCAAACAAATCCCGGCTCGGTGCCAACGCTATTTTAGGCGTCTCCCTCGCTGTCGCCCATGCCGCCGCCAAATCTCTGGAGCTCCCTCTCTATCGCTACATCGGCGGCGAGGAGGCGTGCACCCTGCCCGTGCCTATGATGAATATCCTGAACGGCGGAAAGCACGCTGCGGACGCGACCGATTTCCAGGAGTTCATGATCGTCCCGCTGGGGACACAGCGCTTTGCCCACGCCCTCCGGATATGCGCCGAGGTTTATCAGTCCCTGAAGCAGGTGCTCCAGAGCAAGGGGCTGAGTACCAATGTCGGCGATGAAGGCGGTTTCGCACCCCGCTTGAGCTCCAACAAAGAGGCGGTTGAGTTGATACTCGCCGCTATCGAGGCGGCAGGCTATAAGCCCGGCGCCGATTGTTTCATTGCCCTCGACCCGGCAGCCAGCGAGTTTTTCCAGGGCGACGAATATATACTTGCCAGGGAGGGCCTCTCCCTCTCCAGAGCCGAGATGGTAGATTACTACGTGAAATTGGTATCCGAATACCCCATTATCAGCATCGAGGATGGTATGGCGGAGGACGATTGGGACAGTTGGCGGATGCTCATGGATAAGATGGGAGGAAAAGTCCAGCTCATTGGCGATGATCTTTATGTCACCAGTGTGCCACGCCTCGCCCGCGGCATCAGGGAGAAGGCATCCAATTCCATCCTCATCAAGCTCAACCAGGTTGGCACCCTTACCCAGACCATCGAGGCTATCGATATGGCGCAGAAAGCGAAATGGACAGCGGTGGTGAGCCACCGCTCCGGCGAGACCGAGGATGTCACCATCGCCGACCTCGCCGTAGCCAAGAACACTGGCTTTATCAAGGCAGGCGCCCCCTGTCGCTCGGAGCGCCTGGCCAAATATAACCGCCTGCTCAGCATCGAGGAGGAGCTAGGAGAGCGCGCCCGCTACCCGGGTATGAGCGCGCTGTACAATTTGGCAAAATGACCACTATTGGCATTACAACCACAGTCCCTATAGAGGTGCTCCTGGCAGCGGGCTACCGGCCCGTTGACCTGAATAATGTCTTTATCTCCGACCCGGACCCGGAAAGGCTGGTTAATATCGCAGAGAGGGCGGGCTTTCCCATCAATTGCTGCACCTGGATCAAGGGCATATACGGTGTCGTCATGGAGCAGGGCATCGATACCGTGCTCTGCGTCACCACCGGCGATTGCTCCAACACCATCATGCTCATGGAAGTATTAAAACTCAAGGGACTCAACGTAATCCCCTTCGCCTACCCCGACCATCCCGATGCTCTTCGTATGCAGAATTGCCTGGAATCTCTTGCCGAGACCTTGGGTACAACAGTTGAAACGGCTGTGAATATTCGAAAAGAGCTAGAAAAAGCGAGGAGGCTGGCCCATGAGCTCGATGAGCTCACCTGGAATGGTAACGCGAGCGGGTGGGAGAACCACTTCTGGCTGGTTTCCACCTCCGATTTCATGGGAGACCTTGATGAATACGAAAGACAACTGGGTCAGCTTTTAACCGAATGTCACGAGCGAGATGAACGAGAAGGGCGAAATATGCTGCGTCTGGCCTATATCGGCGTTCCCCCTATCTTCGCCAGGGACCTGTACCATTTCCTTGAAAGCCAGGGGGCCAGGGTGGTATTCAACGAAATTCAGCGTCAGTTCGCCATGCCCCGCTATGGCAATCGGCGAAATTCACTCGCCCAGCAATACTCAAGCTATACATACCCCTACTCCATATTCGACAGGCTCAACGACATCCTGCCACAATTTCGAGAGCGCCGGGTGGACGCCGTCATCCACTATGTTCAGGCCTTCTGTCATCGCGGAATAGGAGACATCATCTTTCGCCACCGCATTGACCTGCCCATCCTGACCCTGGAGGGGAATAACGACTATACGCTTACCGCACACCTTAAGACCAGGATCGAGGCCTTTCTGGACATGGTGAGGCGTCGCCATACCATTACCGGTGGGGCGAGGAAATCACAAGCACCATTCTTTGAGATTGCGGGGCTTGTCCCGACCGCCGGGGAGAGTTCCGAGTTCACTTCGGCTATGCCCGGCAGCAGGCGTAGACCCTCGCTATAACTAATCACGGAACTGTTAGGAAATAAAAAAGGTAGAAAAGGAGGACTAAATGACAACAAGGATCGGCATAAACGGCTTTGGCAGAATCGGGAGGCAGATACTCAGGGCGGTCAATGAAAACCATACCGGAAAGCTTGAGGTGGTCGCCCTCAATGACCTGACGGACACCAGGACCAACGCCCATCTTCTAAGGCATGACTCTACCTACGGTGCATACCCCGGCAAGGTGGAGGCAACCGAGGATGCCATCGTCGTCGATGGCAAGCCGGTGAAGGTGCTTTCCGAGCGCGACCCCAGTAAGATTGCCTGGGCTGAATACGGGATCGAGGTGGTGGTGGAGTCCACCGGGCTCTTTACCGATGCAGCCAGGGCTGCCGCCCACCTGGAGGGCGGGGCCAAGAAGGTCATCATCTCCGCCCCGGCGAAGGGGGAGGATGTGACCATCGTCCTGGGGGTCAATGAAAGCCACTATGACCCCAAAAAGCATCGCGTCATATCAAATGCCTCCTGCACCACCAACTGCATCGCCCCCGTGGCCAAGGTACTTCACCAGTCCTTTGGCATCGAAATGGGACTCATGTCCACCATCCACGCCTACACCAACGACCAGCGGATACTGGACCAGTTCCATACGGACCTGAGGCGAGCGCGGTCAGCGGCAATGAACATCATTCCCACCACCACCGGCGCGGCAAAGGCGGTCACCTTGGTCATCCCCGAGCTGGCGGGCAGGATTCACGGCATGGCCTACCGCGTGCCCGTCCCCACCGTATCCGTGGTGGACTTCGTCGCCACGCTCAGTAAAGGAGCAACTGCAGATGAGATTAATGAGGCATTCAAAAAGGCTGCTGCAGGCCCGTTGAAGGGTATCCTCGAGTTCTGCAATGAGGAACTGGTGAGCATGGACTTCAAGGGAAACCCTTCAAGCGCCATCTTCGATGCGCCGGCAACGATAGTGATCGGTGGTAGCATGGTGAAGGTGCTCGCATGGTATGACAATGAATGGGCCTATAGCTGCCGCGTCGCCGACCTGGTAGCCTTTATCGCAAAGCAGGGGCTTTAGCTATCGGCGCCATTTCATAAAAAAAGGTTGCCCGTTAACGAGGCCTGAAATAGAAACTCAAGTCCAATATCCAAATAAAACCTAAAAAAGTAACGATGATTACCCCTTATGAAGCCCATTGGCTTTAATGTAAGGCTACAGGGGGAAGCTATTTGAAAAATACCAATGCGGAAAGTTTCCCCAGTTTAAAAATGTAAAAGACTGGGATCCCTATTGACAAAAATGCGACTCACTATTTGCCATGTAGCGTTAATTACTCACGCTCTTCTGAAGCATCTAACATGCTGAGTTTCCCCATCCTATTGACAAGGGTGACCCCGATGGTATGATAATTATGGGCATATGTTCATAATTCATACGGAATTTAGGGAATGGAGCTTAAAGTGCCAAGGTTGAGTAAATGGAGGCTAATAGCCAAAGAGCTGGCAGCCCATATTCCCTTCACCGCTTTTGGAGCTCTGAGCGGGCTTTTATTCACGGTCATAATAATCTGGGGCGGTTTTCTGAACCCGATTTCAAACACTTCAGAGACAGTCTTTTACGTCCTCCATCCCACCCACGTCTTCCTCAGCGCCCTGGTAACTACCGCTATATATAGGGTACATGGAAAGGGTAAAATATGGGCAGCCATCCTGATCGGTTATACCGGTGCTATCGGCATCGCTACCCTGAGCGATTCAATCGTTCCCTACTTGGGAGAATCGCTGGCGGTTCTGCCGGGCAGGGAGCTCCATATTGGCTTCATAGAAGAACCGTGGCTTACCAACCCGCCGGCACTCCTGGGCATTGCAATCGGTTACTGGAGACCGATTACCAAGTTCCCCCACGCCGGTCATGTACTAATCAGCACCTGGGCCTCACTATTCCACATCATTATGGCAGTTGGGGAGTCAGTAAACTGGATTCAACTTCTTTCCATCTTCTCGTTCCTGTTTATAGCCGTTTGGATTCCCTGCTGTCTGAGCGATATCATATACCCCCTGCTATTTGTAAGAGGGGCCAGAAGCCATAACCACCATTAAGGGAAATCTGGCCAAACGTGTTGATTTAATATATAATCGAGACACATTCATCAAGCGAGGAGGAATTCCCATGCGCGTACTGCTTATGAGTACTCCCTATCCCCTTGAAGAGAACCCCATCCCACCGCTCTCCCTGAGCTACCTCGCCGCAATGCTCCAGAGTGAAGGTATTGAGGTCCAGATCCTGGACCTTCTAGTGTCCCAGCATTCAGCCCGCAAGATCAGGGATAAGCTTGAGGAATATCAGCCCGGGATGGTCGGCGCTACATGCGTAACCCTGAATTCACCCATCGCCTCCCGAAACCTGAAGGTATGCAAGGATTTTGACCCCAGCATCGTAACCATGCTCGGTGGTCCCCATGCCAGCTTCGCCCTCAAGGAGACCCTCCTCCGGGCCCGCTGGATCGATGTGATAGTAATAGGGGAGGGAGAGCGAACGCTGGTCGAGCTAGTGAGGGCCCTGGAGAAAGGCAAGGACATCCGGCAGGTGGCGGGGATCGCCTTCCGTGAGGATAATAGGGTGGTAAAAACCGAGCCCCGTCCCCTTATCGAGAACCTGGATGAACTCCCCCCCCCAGCGCGCCATCTCTTGCCCCTCTCCAAGTACCGCGCCATCGACTCTCCCTGCACTGTAATCACCAGCAGGGGTTGTCCCTACCGCTGCATCTTCTGCTCCGGGCCCCGGCTCTTCGGGCGCCGTGTCCGCTTCCGCGACCCCAGGCTGGTGGTCGATGAGATAGAGCAGCTCCATAAAGGGTTCGGTTTTGAGAAGTTAAACATCGTCGATGATACCTTCACCCTCAACCACCGCCACGCCCAAGAGGTCTGTGATGAAATCATGAGGCGCAACCTCAAGTTTCAGTGGAATGTCTTCGCCCGCGCCGATACTGTAACCGCGGAGCTACTTAACAGGATGAGAAAGGCTGGCTGCTCCTGGCTGCTCTACGGCGCTGAGTCAGCATCCCCCGAGATCTTGAAGACCATTAAGAAAGGGACCACCCCCGACGATATAAGGCAGGGAACCAGGCTCGCCACCGAGGCTGGGATCGGGGTGTTCAACTCCTTCATCTTCGGTCTGCCCGGTGAAAGCCCGGAGACCGCCTGCCTGTCGCTGGCTTTTGCCCATGAGCTTAACCGGGATTACGATGCCAAATATGGTTTCCACCTGCTATCCCCGCTGCCGGGAACCGAGCTGTATGAGAAGCCCAAAGACTATGGCCTGCGCATCCTTTCCCGAAACTGGGCCAAGTATAACGCCAATGAACCGATTACCGAGACTGCTACTATGAGCCCGCAACAGGTCCTTCAGCACATGGCCGACTACGACCGGATAATTGCCTATGTCTGGCAGCAGATAAAGGATAAGGCGGCGGAGGGGGATCCCGTCTGTGCGGAAGAGGTGAGACAAAAAGCGAGCATAGAGTTCATCTGGAAGATTCTCAAGGGCGATGTCATTGAGCGGCTGGATCATATGAAGGATGGCGGCGATCCAGTGGGACAGCTTGCTCAGCGCATATCGCGCAAGATGGATGTCCCGTTGGATGTGGCCGAGCGGGAGATGGGGAGACTGGTGCAGATGGGGCTTATCCAGCGCGAATCGGCGAACGGAAGATCAATATGGCAGTGGGTCTAGAGGATATCGAAACTGCGCTGAGTGGAATACTCCTCCCTCAACCCAAGCGAAGCCTTACACAGCTTAACATGGTTAGGGACATCGGGGTATCTGAGGGAAGTGTGAAGCTCACCCTTGCCCTGACTGTCCTGAGTGCTGCTGAGAGGGAGCGGGTTCAGGAAAGGGTACGCGCTGCCATTGAGGCTATCCCCGGGGTGAAAGAGCTAGCCATCGAGCTTGTGGAGCAGCCGCTCCAGGAGCTTAACCAGTTCGACCGCGTTATAGCAGTTATGAGCGGTAAGGGCGGCGTGGGGAAATCGCTGGTCACCGCCCTGCTCGCCATCGCCCTCACCCGTCACGGGCATCAGGTGGGCATCCTGGATGCGGATATAACCGGACCCAGCATACCCAAGATGTTTGGCCTGAAGGCTCGTCCCACTGGGAGTGAGAACGGCATCCTGCCGGTAGAGACGAGGTCCGGGATATCGGTCATGTCCCTCAACCTGCTCTTGCCTCACGAGGACGACGCCGTTATCTGGAGAGGGCCCTTGCTTGCCAAGGCTATCACCCAGTTCTGGCAGGAGGTACTCTGGGGCAAGCTCGATTGCCTATTAGTTGACCTGCCCCCGGGCACCGCCGATATCCCCCTCACCGTGATGCAATCGCTCCCCCTTTCAGGCGTCGTTATCGTCTCCACACCTCAGGACCTGGCAAACATGGTGGTGCGCAAGGCGGTTCACATGGCGCACAAGCTAAACGTCCACATCTCAGGGGTGGTGGAGAATATGAGCTACCTGGTTAGCCCGGAGACGGGAAAGAGGATCGAGCTCTTTGGTCGGAGCAGGGGGGAGGAGATGGCAAGTGAGGCCGAGGCCCCCCTCCTGGGGCAAATCCCGGTAGACCCGGAACTCGCCGCGCTCTGCGACAGCGGCGATATCGAGCGCTACAACTCCGAGCCCTTCACTTCACTATCATCAGCCTTCATCCAGGCGCTGCCAGCCTCGTCCCGTCCCGCTGAGGACCAGACTGGTAAATAGGGCATTAAACAAATACTCGACCAAGAATTGACTCATTTTGCCGATATAATGCCGGATTCTTTGCCACAGGCTGGGGAAATTCGCCTGAAGGAGGTTTAAAATGCCGCTCCGCATAACCACCCTCAGCGAGAATACGGCGGGCAGAGCTGGACTGCTTGCTGAATGGGGCCTGAGCGTCCTGGTAGAAACGGGTGACATCAAGATACTCCTCGATACGTGCGCCAGCATCTCAGTGCCCCATAATGCTTCAATATTAGGGGTAGATCTGTCAGCGATCGATAAGATCGTGTTGAGCCATGGCCACTACGACCATACCGGTGGGCTCAAGGAGGTGCTTGCTAAGACAGGGTCAGTTGAGATAATTGCCCATCCCGATGTATGGGCTAAAAAATACATCCGGTTCGGCGAGCGTGATGTTTACATCGGCATTCCCTTCTCAAGGGGGGAACTCGAGGGCCTAGGTGCTTCCTTCACCCTGAGCCCGGAGCCGGTCTGGATCACGGATGAAATTGTGACCAGTGGCGAGATCCCGATGGTAGAGGAGTATGAAGTGATCGAGCCTAACTTCTATGTTAAGAAAACGGGCGAGATGCGCCCTGACCCCTTCTTGGACGACCGTGCACTCATCATCGTGACCGATGAGGGACTGGTGGTCATCCTGGGCTGTGCCCACCGCGGAGCGGTAAATACCCTGCGCCACGCCCAGCAGATAACCGGTGTAGAGCTGATTCACACAGTCATTGGCGGCACCCATCTTATCAGTGCCTCCGAGGAGCGTGTCCTGCGCACCGCTTCAGCCTTCCAGGAGCTTGGGGTACAGCGGGTCGGCGTTTCGCACTGCACCGGGCTGCCAGCTTCGGTGCTCCTCGCCCAGCAGCTCGGGGGATCCTTCTTCTTCAATAACACCGGCACCATCATAACCGTCCCGTAATAGCTTCATTTGCCTTTATTTAAATACCGTAGTATAATCATTTTCGGGGTGAGGTATGTCTCTGGCAGAATTACGTGACCTCTTTATAATCATCTTTGCCGTACTGGGTATTGGGGCCACGGTATTCCTTACCGTTATCGCCTTTCTGATCCTCCGCAGGGTTCTTGCCATCCTCAATTCGGGGAGAATGATAGCAGGGAATATCCGGAGCATCACCTCCGCAGTTTCCCAGGACCTGGTAAAGCCACTGGCCAGCATCGCCAGCGTGGCGCAAGGTGTCGCTAAGGTCCTGGAATTCTTCTCTGATAGGAGAAAGGAGAGGAGGAAAGGTGACTGAGGAAAATAAGGGACACGGCTTTCTAACCGGCCTCCTCATTGGAGGGGTCATCGGCGCGGCACTCACTTTCTGGCTTGTAGAGCGGACGGGCCAGCGAGGGCGGCAGGGTTTGGGCGTCGGTAGCAAGGCGAGTGACCTTGCCAGTTATATTAAGGATGAGGTCTCAAGCAAAGTGAAGGAGCTAATCAGGCGGACTATCGAGGAGGGAAGCGAGACCGCCCGCAGGACCCGCGACGACATCGAGGAGAGGTTGAGGGAGGAAAGCGAAGAATAACTGCTGGGACAGTTCAAAAATTGGTCGATTTCTACTCAACTTGGAGGATTGATTCAGTCAGATAGGTATTATCGAGCTTAATAGTAAAAGAGAAATAGAGGAACGGGGAGGCAATGCCTCTCCGTTTATTTTACACCGTATCTCGGGTAGGAGCCAAATAGCTTGAAGAGGGAGGTTTCCTGTCGCACCTGCTCAAGCGCCTCGCTCACGGCAGGGTCATCGTGGTGACCCTCCAGGTCGATAAGGAAGATATACCTTCCCAGGCTCTCCTTGGAGGGACGGGATTCCACCTTTGTCAGGTTGATACTTCGCTGGGCGAACTTTTGTAGCACCTCACAGAGCACCCCCGGACTATCATCGGCGAAGGAGAAACAGAGGGATGTCTTGTCAAAGCCGGTTGGCAGGTGATCTGTAGGGGCCAGGACCACGAAGCGGGTAACATTGGATTCCCGATCCTGAATCCCAGTGGCCAGGACCTCTGCTCCATAAAGCTCGGCCGCCCGCCTGTTGCCGATGGCGGCAGCAGGGTGAGTCGAGGCCATCATATCCTCCACTGCGCCGGCGGTGGAGAGGGCTGCCACCACCTCAACCCTGGGAAAGCAGCGCTCAATGACCTGGCGGCACTGCCCCAGTGCCTGAGGATGGGAGAAGAGCACCTTCACCTCACTCGCCTGGGTCCCCGGTTTGACCAGGAGGTGGTGCTCAATGGGCAGCACCAGCTCCTTTCTAATGAGCACACCCGACTCGTGGATTAATAGGTCAAGGGTATCGGTAACCGAACCCTCGATGCTGTTCTCTATGGCCACTACCCCCTCCTCCGCCATCCCCGAAGCGACCGCAACCGCCACCGCAGGGATGCTGGGGAAGGGGATTAGCTGGGCGGTCTTATCATGAAGAAGCGCCGCCTCCTCGGTGAAGGTCCCCGGCGGACCAAGATATGCAATCCTCTTTGCCATACTTATCCTGTGAGCGCTACCCTCAGTGCCCCCTCCGCCTCAGGCTTGGTTACCGCAACTATCTGAGCATCTGCCTCCAAAATGGTATCGTCCGTCGGCACATGGGCACCCGACTTCCCGGTTATGAGACAGATCACGCTATCGGGAGGGAAGTCGATCTCGCTCATCCTCTTTCCTACCACCGAGGAACTTGGGGGGATATTTACCTCGACGACCTCTAGATCTCCCCCCTTTAAGGTGAGTAGGTGGACCAGGGGATGTATGGGCACCTCCTCCTCGATATGCTCCAGGATGATATTGGTGCTGCTTATAGTGACATCTATGCCCAGCTTCTTAAATAGCGCTTCATTTTTTGGGTTGTTGATGCGCGCTATGGTGCGTGGCACCTTGAACTTGTGCTTTGCTACCTGGCAGGCGACCAGATTATCCTCATCCTCGTCGGTAACCGCAATGAGCATATCCGCCCGCTCCGTCCCCGCATCGCCGAGGGTTCGCGCCTCGCATCCATCGCCGCGCACCACCACGCTCCCCAGTTGCTCGCAGATTGCACCACACCTCGCCGGGTCCTTCTCCAGAATCAATACCTCATGCCCCTCGCTCAACAGGGCCTGGGAGAGGTAGTATCCTACCTTACCACCACCGACTATAATAAAATACATCAAAGCCCCCCTTAGCCCACTACCTTATCCCGCAGCAGTTGCGCCCCTACCTTGGTCGGGCTGATCGTCTCCAGCCCCAGGGTATGATAGAGCTCTTCACGGAGGGGATCATAGATGCGACAAACCACCTTGGGAACATTAAATACGTCTTTTGCTATCTGAGCAGCCATCACGTTGCGATTATCTCCCTGGGTTACAGCAACGAAGGCATCGGCCTCCTCGATCCCCGCCTTCTTAAGGGATTCCTCATCGGTGCCGTCGCCCACCAATGGTGTGCCTTTAAAGGCTGAAGGAAGCCAGCGAAAGCTGTATGTATCCCTATCTAGAATGGTAACCTTATGTCCATCTTCTTCCAACAGTGCAGCCAGCTGGGCACCTACCCTACCGCACCCCATGATCACCACATTCACTCTTCAGCCTCCTCCATCGGTCCCCTCCAGAGCAACACCCGGCACGGGGCATTCCGCAGAATATAGGGAACGGTGTCCCCCATGTCGAACTCACCGAAGGGCTTCTTGTATTCCAGTCCCATGATGATCATGTCCACCCCCCGCTCCACTGCCTCATCCACTATGGCAGGACCGGTCTCCCGCGCCTGAAGTATCTCCGTTTCCACCTGGCTATCCATCATATCAGCGATCTTCTCGGCATTGGCAAGCACGCTCTCCCCGCTCTGGGTCTCCGGCTGAACCTCCGCATCCAATGGAAGGACGCGGCTCACCTGAATCACATGGACTACGTAGACCTTCCCCTTGCTCCTCCGGGCGAGGACGCAGGCGGTCCTGACTATATCGTCATCCGCCTTCTTCCCGGTTACCGGCACCAGAAACTTGGTAAACATCGCGCTCTCACCCCCCTATACCATTACCCAAATGGCTTATTATAATCGCTGCATCAAAATGATGCAATACTGTCTCCCCATAGATTATCAACCCTCCCCTTTACGCCGCATGATCTGGCCATCGATGAGCCTATCGGCGGTCTCCTTGAGAAGCTCCAGCTCCTCCAGTGACAGGTCGTCCAGCCGCTCCAGGTTATACTCCACGGTGGAGATGATCTGTTTCACCGTACCCTCCCTGCGCCGGGTAAAGTAGACAGTGATACTGGCGATTATCGTCCCCCAAAAGAGCATGGTCCCCAGGATCGCCCATATGCCACCGACTATATGGCCCGCCGTAGTTAACGGTTTAAAGGGCGTCCCCATCGTCTCCACCGCCGCCAGGCTCCACCACAAAGCCTGCCCATAAGAGTATACATGTTCCGGATTGGCATCATGCTCGGCAAAGTAGAAGCCGGCGGAGAAAAGCAGCCATAGGACAGTGAGCAGCGTGAACATGGGCAGAAAAGGGGTCTGGGTGACAATGACCCTGAGGAATCTAACGAACCCGGGGACATTGGGCGCAATCCTCAGCCTTCTCCTGGGCTCCCTCCTTCTCCTGAGCACCTCATCCCCGGGCCGAATCCTGGAAACCGGCTCGAAAGGCTTTTCTTCTCCCATTCCTGAACACCCCGCTCTCTATGATCATTGGGCGGAATTTTACTCTTGTCGCTGCTAGTTGTCAATGGCCTCGTCTAGAGGTTGAAGGATTCCAGTGCGGTTAATGATAGCTGCTTCCCCTTTATAACTATCCAAAACTTAAACCAGAATTTATCCGCTTCAGATAGATAGGTTGCAGCCCGCTGTAACTATGAGGCACTTTGTCAATTGTAGCTGCCCTTGTTCTGCTTAGCCGAATAATACAACTCGTCGTTGCCACGAAAATACAGTCTGGGGTAGTTCGATTGTTATATTGTAACCCATGCGTTCAATTTAATATACAGCCTTTCGGATTGTAAACAGGCGAGCGCACTAATCAAAGTGCTTACCTCCGACTCGTGGCACCACCTATGAACTAACCCCTTCACCAGTCGTTAAACACCCATTTCCCACCTCAGTATTACCCTTAGCAACGGCATGTTGGATTGCGATCAGAGCCGAAGCTCCGCTCAGAAGGCGAAGAGCAAGAAATCCCACCATGAAATGCATGCCTATCTACATGCCTGCTATCGCAGCCACAATGGGCTAGTACCTGGTTGCAAAAGTAAACGTCTAATCACCTCTTCCGAGAATGCGATTTCCCAAGCTCATCATCCCCCTCTCTGAGGTAATTAAAAAATTGCGTGGATTTCCGCAAGGAAGTGCTAGCGGCGATGTTTCACCCTGTACAAAGTACGAGAAACTTGCTAAATATAGGGAGCGATAGTAGAATATTTATGCGAATAACTATTGGAGGGCGGCATGGATAAGGGGACATGGACGGTAAAGGCGGGGCTTGCCCAGATGCTAAAGGGCGGCGTGATCATGGACGTGGTCACCCCGGAGCAAGCCAGGATCGCTGAGGAGGCAGGGGCCTGCGCCGTGATGGCACTGGAGCGTGTCCCCGCGGATATTCGCGCTGCGGGAGGGGTCGCCCGCATGGCAGACCCCAGCATGATTTCAGCCATAATGGAGACGGTCTCCATCCCGGTAATGGCCAAGTGCCGTATCGGTCACTTTGTGGAGGCTCAGGTCCTGGAGAGCCTCGGGGTAGACTTCGTCGATGAATCTGAGGTATTGACCCCTGCCGATGAAAGCCATCATATCTGGAAGCACGACTTCAAGGTTCCCTTCGTCTGTGGCTGCCGTGACCTGGGCGAGGCGCTGCGGCGGATCTCCGAGGGAGCGGCGATGATAAGGACCAAGGGGGAGGCAGGCACAGGGAATATCGTGGAGGCGGTGAGGCATATGAGGGCAGTTATGGACGAAATCCGCAAGCTGGGGAGCATGACCACCGATGAGTTGGTAGCTGAGGCTAAAGCCCTGGGTGCCCCCCTGGAGCTGGTTACCAAGGTACAAAAAACGGGAGGGCTGCCGGTGGTGAACTTCGCCGCTGGCGGCATTGCCACCCCGGCGGATGCGGCATTGATGATGCAACTGGGTGCGGAGGGCGTGTTCGTCGGCTCCGGGATCTTCAAGTCCAGCAACCCGGAGGTAAGGGCCAAAGCCATCGTTAAGGCCACCACCCACTACCGCGACCCGGAGATTATCGCCGAGGCTTCCAAGGGGCTAGGGGTGGCGATGCCAGGTCTTGACATAAAGACCATAGCCGAGGAGAATCTACTCTCCTCCAGGGGCTGGTAAGAGGGGTAAAGGCGCTGAGATGGATAGAGTCAGGAGGTAGCGTGAAGAAAATCGGCGTCCTAGCCCTTCAGGGGGACTTTGCTGAGCACATTGCTCTCTTACTCCGCCTTGATGCAGAGGCTTTTCCCATTCGACTGCCCCGGGAACTTGAGGGCCTGGACGGGCTCGTTATCCCCGGTGGGGAGAGCACCACCATATCCAAATTAATGGGGGAGTATGATTTTATGACGCCCCTCAGCAGGCTTTGCAATGAGGGCTTCCCCATAATGGGCACCTGTGCCGGCATGATCCTGCTGTCGAGAAAAATGGTGGATTTAGGTGTTGAGCCTCTGGGAGCTATGGACATAGAGGTGAGGCGTAACGCCTTTGGCCGGCAGGTGGATAGCTTTGAGGCCGACCTTGAGATACCCGCTATCGGTGAGCCTCGCTTTCACGGCGTGTTTATTCGGGCACCCTTTATCCAGCGGGCGGGGGACGGCGTAGCAGTGCTGGCACGGCTTCCGGACGGCTCCGTCGTAGCGGCGAGGCAGGGCTATATGCTCGCTCTGGCCTTCCATCCTGAACTGACCGATGACCTAAGGCTCCACTCCTATTTCCTGAGCATGGTCAACGGTGACATGAAGCGATGATTCGATCCCTTTATCCCACTGACCTGCTATCATATCTTTTCCTTTCACGGAGGGAGCTTCCCAACCAGGCTATCGCCCGTAATAGCCTTCTTAGAAGAAGCCCTTTCTCTCCAGAGGTCTTCCTGGAGCACTGGCTCCACTTGAGAGGAAGACGGCACACCCTGGTATCAGTGGAGGGTAGTCGCCTGAGCAGCGTAGTTTCGTTTAAGCGATGTGTCGCGCCCACTGCCTGGCAGGTCGATTATCTCAAGGCCGATGATGAGGAGCACTGCATTGCCCTTCTGGACCGACTCAGCGCCGCAGCAGCGGAGTGGGGAGTACGAAAACTCTTCCTGCGCCTCCCCGCTACTACCCCCCTCGCCGATGGGGCGAGGCGTGCCGGCTTCTCATGCTACACTAAGGATTACCTCTACCGCCATGTTGATGAATCAAGACATAATATAACTGCACCACCTGAGCCCTACCAGATCCGCACCAGAGACCGCAGTGATGAGCACGGACTCTTCAAGCTATATATTGCTGCTGTTCCCCTCCCGGTGCGCACCGCCGAGGGGATGACCCTGGAGGAGTGGCAGGGAAGCAGGGAGCAGGGCTCCTGGTTTGATGAGCGCAGGGAATTTGTACTCCAGGGGCGAGGTAGCCTGGCCGGCTGGCTGCAAATCACCGCCACCAAGGGAAAGGGCTGCTTTAACATTGTGTCTCATCAATTGGGGGTGGATGAGCTTGGGTGGTTGGTGAACTATGCTCTTATGTTCCTCGACGGTAAGTCTCCTATATACTGCGTTGTTCCTGCCTTTCAAGGACAACTAACCGGTATTCTGGAAAGTAACGGCTTTGAGCAGGTAACGGAGTGCGACACCATGCTGAAGGAGGTCGCCTTAAGGGTTAGGGAAGCGCAGGCGATACCGATTAGAGCCTGAGGTAAGCGATGTTTAAGAGAATTACTGACGATCTCGATGCACTGCTAGAGCGGCTGCCTCCCCACATTGCGCAGCCGCTCCGGGAGCGGGAGAACAGCAGCGAGCTCCTGGAGGTTATATTGGACCTGGGTCGCCCACCCGAGGCCCGTTATCCTGACCGCGAGATAGTGCTCAGCAATAAGGAGGTCTCCCAGGAGGATATCGAATATATTGTTTCCCGTATCGCCCCCTTCAGCGATGACAATCGGGCCGGCATCGAGCGCACCCTGCACCGCATCTCCGCAATCAGAAACCGCGAGGGGCGCATCGTGGGGCTAACCTGCCGCGTCGGTAGAGCGGTATACGGCACCCTCGGTCTAATTGCCGACCTGGTTGAGTCGGGCAAGAGTATCCTGCTGCTGGGCGGGCCCGGTGTAGGTAAGACTACCATGCTTCGCGAGGTGGCCCGCGTGCTTGCCGACGACCTGAAGAAGCGCGTGGTGATTGTTGATACCTCCAACGAGATCGCCGGCGATGGCGACATCCCCCATCCCGCCATCGGGCACGCACGGAGGATGCAGGTGACCACCCCAAAGCTCCAGCACGCCGTAATGATCGAGGCGGTGGAGAACCACATGCCCGAGGTTATCGTCATCGATGAGATCGGCACCGAGCTTGAGGCCCAGGCATCGCGCACCATCGCCGAGCGTGGGGTGCAGCTTATCGCCACCGCACATGGAAACACCCTGGGTAACCTGATCATGAACCCCACCCTTTCCGATCTCATCGGCGGCATCCAGACGGTGACACTGGGCGATGAGGAGGCTAAAAGGCGGCGCACTCAGAAGTCCATTCTGGAGAGAAAGGTACCGCCCACCTTCGACATCGTGGTCGAGATTCAAGACTGGTATCACGTGGCGGTTCACTCCGATGTCGCTGAGATAGTCGATTCAATGCTGCGCGGGTGTCCCATCCCTCCGGAGGTTCGCTGGATGGACGAGACCGCCGAGGTGAGAAGAGAGCAGATGAAACCTGCAGATGAGCCCTCGGCAAGAAAAGCGCTTGCCGGCACCACCACCAGAATCTACCCCTTTGGCATCAATCGCAGTCGTCTTGAGCAGGCGGTGAAGCGCCTGGAGCTACCGGCGAAGCTTGCTATCGACGTAAGTGGGGCCAATCTGCTGATGACCTCCAAGAGCTATTACCGAATGAAGCCGCAGCCCATTCGCGATGCCGAGGCCGCAGGCATCCCCATCTACGTGCTTAAGAACAACAAGGCATCGCATATGGAGCGTTCCCTATTCAATATATTCGACATGGAAGCTACCGAAGAACCCATTAGCCTGGCAACGAAGGAGGCAGAGGAGGCCATCGCCCAGGTAATCGAGGGGCAAAAGACAGTGGAGCTCAGCCCGCAGAACTCCTACCTGCGTATGCTACAGCACCAGCTCGCCGAGCGCTACAAACTTTCCTCGAAGAGCACCGGCCGCGAGCCACGGAGACGCGTTCGCATTTTTCACACAGGCGATGTTGCGAAAGATGATAGGTAATGGAAGGGTCTATCTATACAATAGGTCATAGCAATCATCCGTCTGAGACATTCGTACGGTTGCTGACTCAAACCGAAATAGAGGTTCTTGTCGACATACGGAGCAATCCTGGCAGCCAATGGGCCTCATACGCAAACCCGTGCGATTTGGAGCAGATTCTTAGGGCAGTTGGTATCCAGTATATCTATTTGGGCGATATGTTGGGAGGTCAGCCTGATGACCCAGACTGCTACAACCCACAAACAGGTAAAGCAGACTATAAAGAAATGCAAAAAAAAGAGTTCTTTAAACGAGGAATCAACCGACTTTTAGAAGCCATGAAAACGTATCATATCTGCGTGATGTGTGCCGAAGAAAATCCTTCCTCTTGCCATCGCAACCTTCTAGTCAGCGAGAGCTTGCGGCGAGAAGATGTCAAAATCTTACATATCCGTGGAACAGGGCAGATTCAAACCGATGAAGAGCTTTGGAAAGAAAATGCAGGAGTAGGAAAAAATCAACTTCCACTTCCAATGTGAGGTTCTTGGTGACTATATACACAATTGGTTTTACCAAGAAATCCGCTCAAGAATTCTTTGAGACTCTACATAATAGTGGAGCGAAGCACCTCTTCGATATTCGTCTTCACAATAAATCGCAGTTGGCAGGTTTTGCAAAGGGCGACGATCTACGTTATTTTCTTGAACAAATCGTTGATATGGAATACCACGAAGTACCAATACTAGCACCCGAAGACTCACTTATAACTGAATACCGAAAAACAGGAGATTGGGCCAAATATGAGCAAAGCTACCTAGAGCTAATTGGTCAACGACAAGTCGAACGCTATATAGACCTAACGTTATTTAAAGATGGCGTTGTCCTGCTTTGTAGCGAGGCTGAACCCCATCACTGCCACCGACGGCTGGCAGCAGAATATTTAGCAAGGTCAATACTAGTAGGTGCTAATATCAAACATCTATAAAATGGAATATTAATGCATAAAACAATCGTGATAAGTGATCTGACAAAGATGGGGGGAGAAGGTGTTTGTATTGTTGGCATTGACCAAAATTACCAGAGTATCCGCCCCGTTTTGCCGCCACCTGGCGTCCTAAGAAAGCATCTTTTCAAGGGAATAATTAGAAAGCGATTGGTTATTCGCCCAAAAGCTAAAATTACATTTGACTTCCACAAAGTCCCAATTGAACCTCCACATATTGAAGACTTGGGCTTTAATCCAAAGTCAATCGTTTATGAAGGTTTATGCACTGATGCTGAGTGGGAGAAATTGATAAAAGCAATTTCCTTTCGCTCTGTTCAGGATATATATGATGACTATCTTAAAGAAGATCGTTGGGTGGAACCTGGAACGAATACCAGGTCTTTAGGAACAGTGTCACAGATACAAGTAATTAGTGTTAATCTCCAAGAGAGGTCTGGCGAACGACGATACAGACTCTACTTCACTGACCAGACAGGCCACCAATATGACAATGTCACTATTTCTGACTTGGCATTTCGCGCACTCTGTGACGCGGAGCTAAATCGCCGTAGTTCCCTTCTGTCTGCTTCACAATGGATTACAGACCAACTTAAAAGCGTTGATCTCCTGTATCTCAATTTTGGCTTGGCTCGCCCCTGGGCGCCAAGTGATGGTAGCTTTGGCCCCCGCTGCTGGATGCAGGTTACTGGAATCTACACCTTTCCTGATTATTTGGGAGGAAAGTCATTTGCAGACTTTGAAACAACAATGCAACCCAGTAAAACGAAAGCGTATGATGTTGAGGAAATTCGGGCGGAACACCCAAAGGCATATACAAAATGGACTGAAGAAGAGGATAACATTTTAAGAAACGAGTATTTTCGAGGCAAAACTGTTGAGGAATTAGCAAGTAAGTTACAAAGGAAACCAGGCGCTATTCGCTCTCGTTTGATAAGATTAGGTTTATTGAAGTAACACCATGCAAAATAGCAATGAGCTGAGGTAACCATTGTCATTATTCATCACATTTGAAGGCGGGGAGGGAGCGGGGAAGTCCACACAGGCGAGGGCGCTTCACCAGCGCCTTTCCAGTAAGGGCATCCCCGCACTGCTTACCCACGAGCCCGGGGGTACCCCTCTGGGCAGAGAGATCAGGCGCTGGCTCAAGGGGGAGAGGAACAACGAAACGGGGGATGTCGACCCACTCGCCGAGCTCTTGCTCTTCAATGCATCGCGTGCCGAGCTCGTCTCCAATGTGATTCAACCCGCCTTGAAGAGCGGGATCACCGTTATCTGCGACCGTTTCTACCACTCCACCGTCGCCTATCAGGGCTATGGCCGGGGCCTTTCCATCGACCTCATCGAGGCCGTCAATAACATCGCCACCGGCGGGCTGAAACCCGATCTTACTGTATTCCTAGACCTTACAATAGAACACGGTCTATCACGAAAAAAGCCAAGAGATCGCTTTGAGCGGGAGGAGCCTGACTTCCATAAGCGGGTGAGGCAGGGCTATCTGATGATAGTGAAGAAGGACCCCGAGCGCTGGCTGGTGATCGATGGCTCCCTGCCCAAAAAGGAGATCGAAAGCCTCATATTAGAGAGGATAGGGCAATTTCTTCCCAAAGTCGTAAAAAGGGTTGAAAAAAAGTAAGGAAAGTGGTATAATAGCCCGCTAGAAAAATGAAGGAGTGAGATTAGCTAATGAGTGATACGAAGATGAAGACGATCAGCCTATGTGGTTCATGTTCTTCTTGTCCTGTGGTGAAGATAGGCGACGAACACGTTGAGATCGGAGAGGATGGTAACCTCTGCATTCTCACCAAGAGCCAGTGGGAGACCCTGAAGCAAAAGGTATTGAACGGAGAGGCGTAGGCCGCATATCTTAGTCACCGGTTGAACCTTTAAATCCAGTCCGGCGAGGCTGGCAAGGGTAAGCAGCAGTACAAGTTAATAGGACAGAATACCAAAATCCCCTTGCCAGCAAATAGGCGAGGGGTTTTTTTATGCCTGAGAAAGTGATCCTAGACCAGGAAGATATCCGCCGTGCCATAACCCGCATCGCCCATGAGATCGTGGAGCGAAATCACGGTTGCGACGGCATTATTCTTATGGGGGTGCACACCCGTGGCGTACCCCTAGCGAAGAGGATCGCTGCAAGTATACAGGAGTTCGAACATACCGAAGTCCCCGTTGGCGACCTGGATATCAGCCTTCATCGCGATGACCTTCTCTCTTTCGAGGTGCAACCCTTCCTCCGTCCTACAAATATCCCCGCCGATATCGAGGGGAAGCGTATCGTCCTGGTCGATGATGTCCTCTATACCGGACGCAGCACTCGTGCCGCCATGGATGCCCTTATCGACCATGGGCGGCCGCTGTCCATTCAGCTGGTGGTGCTTATTGACCGCGGCCATCGAGAGATACCAATCCGCGCCGACTTCGTGGGAAAGAATATGCCCACGTCAAGGGATGAGGAGGTCGAGGTGCGTCTCAAGGAAATCGATGGCAGAGATGAGGTGGCCATTGTAAAAGATGGGAGTAAGCGGGAGTCAATCTAATAAAAATAGCATTCTTGTTTTGCATATAAGGGGGTTGACCATGAGCCTAGCAAACAGAAGCCTGATCACCATAGACGACCTCTCAAATAAAGAGATTGAGGCAGTCTTTTCTCTAGCAGACGGGATGTCTTATTCGATGAATGAGCAATCAAGCGTGTGTCAGGGCAAGATCATGGCCAGCCTATTTTTCGAGCCCAGCACCAGGACCAGGCTTTCTTTCGAGGCGGCGATGCACCGGCTAGGTGGCAGGGTAATATCCGTGGTGGAGATGGGAAACACCTCGCTGGCAAAAGGCGAGAGCATCGCCGATATGGCAAGGGTGGTGGGAAGCTATGCCGATATAATCGTCATCAGGCACCCGTGGGAGGGGGCTGCCAGGGTGGTCTCCGACTATGCTGGCGTCCCGGTAATAAATGCCGGCGACGGGGGACATGAACACCCCACCCAGACCCTGTGCGACCTCTACACCATCAGGAAGGAGAGGCATACTCTTGAAGGGCTGAAGATTGCGCTCTGGGGCGACCTCAAATACGGGCGAACCATACATTCCCTAGCCTACGCGCTGGCCAGGTTCGGGGCAACCATCCATTTTCGTCCCGGCTCGGGCCTTGGTCTACCGGAGCACGTTATAAGGAAGCTGACTACCGAATATGGAGGTATACTGGAAAGATATAACGATACCAAAGGCGTGGATAAGGAGAGGATTTTCCCCCTGGATGCCATATATATGACCCCGAGCAAGCCGCATCAACTGGCAAATATACCCGATGTCAGCATCCAGATCGAGATGAAGAAGGGCGTTGATGCCCTTTATGTTACCAGACTTCAGAGAGAGAGACTTGATATACCAGCAAAAGGACAGGAATTGGCGAAGGACTACCCGGTAGTGGATAAAAAACTCCTGAAAGGAAAACAGTTCAAGCAAACACTTGTTATGCACCCATTACCACGTATCGATGAGCTTGCCTGTGAGATCGATGCTGACCCCAGAAGCATGTACTTCAAACAAGCAGCTTGGGGGTTACCGATTAGAATGGCCCTCATGTCCCTCCTGCTCGGAGCTAAACAGTTAGATATCGATGAGCAGGAAGGGCAAACCTTCCCCTCAAAGAAAGACTATCCCGTTTACAGGCGCGATTTTGGGGTCAAGTGCCAAAATAAAAGATGCGTGTCCGCCCAGCAAACGGAAACAAGGTATATTAAGCCTGTATTCAAAATAGTAGCCAACGAGCCTTTAACGCTTAGGTGTATCTATTGCGAGCACGAGACGCAACCGCCCTATATCGCCAGCTCCAAGTGGCATCAAGGGACTATAGAACACAAGAGATACTACGATGCAGATAGCTTCATGCTTGGACGAATAAAACCGGAGAATCTCATTATATTTGATTCAAAAACGGTCGCTCAAGCTGAGGGATTCAAGCCGGGCAGAAAGGCCCTTCGGGAATGATCCAGCAATGAGGTGCCATTGATCAAGGAGCGCCTTGACCGCCAGCCTGAGAGCCTGCTTATCAGCGGTGGTCGTATAATCGACCCCTCGCAGAACTACGATGCCATTGGCGACCTTTTTATCGCCGATGGTAAGATCCGCTGGCTCAGCACGGAGAAGAGCGAACCAGCACCTGAGAACTGCCAGATAGTCCATGCCAGGGGGATGGCAGTCTGCCCCGGGTTTATCGACATTCACTGCCACCTGCGCCAGCCTGGATTCGAGGAGAAGGAGACCATCTATACAGGTACCCGCGCCGCAGCCAGGGGCGGGTTCACCACCGTTTGCTGCATGCCTAACACCGAGCCGCCTTTAGATACCGGAGCTACGGTGCAATACATTATGGAGGTAGCTGCCAACGAAGGTGTGGTCCGCGTCCTGCCAGTTGGTTGTGTTAGCAGAGACAGGGCAGGAAGCGAGCTCGCCGACCTCGGCGAGCTTTCCACATGCGGAGTTATAGGCTTCAGCGACGATGGCAACCCGGTAGCCGACCCCTTGCTCATGCGGCGCGCCCTGGAGTACAGCAGGGGCTCCGGTTTACCTGTTATCGATCACTGCGAAGACCTAAACCTCAGCGCGGGGGGGGTGATGAACGAGGGCGCAGTGGCGAGCCGACTGGCGCTTAAAGGAACACCACCTGCCGCTGAGGAGGATATGGTCGCCAGGGATATTGAGCTGGCAAGGGCAACCGGCGGCAGGCTGCACATCGCTCATGTGAGCACCGCCGGCTCGGTTGCGCTCATCCGCCGTGCCAAAGGTGAGGGCGTTTGGGTTACTGCGGAGGTAACCCCACATCATCTAACCCTGACCGAGGAGGCGGTTGCTGGCTACAACACCAACGCCAAGGTGAACCCTCCGCTCAGAACAGCGCGGGATGTCCAGGCACTCATCGAAGGCCTGAAAGAGGGGGTGATCGATGCCATAGCCACCGACCATGCTCCGCACACCGTCGAGGACAAGATGTGCCAGTTCGACCAGGCTCCCTTTGGCATCAGCGGATTCGAGACCGCATTGGGCAGCCTAATGGGGCTGGTGCACCAAGGAAGGATCGATCTGGTGACACTTATCTCGAAACTTACGCACGGGCCGGCATCGTTCCTGAGTCGAGATGACCTGGGTACGCTAAAGGCCGGTGCCACGGCCGATGTCACAATATTCGACCCCGATGCTGAGTGGACGGTTGACCCCTCAACGTTCGCTTCCAAGGGCAAAAACACCCCCCTTAGCGGCTATGTTCTTAAAGGCAGGGTGATGCTCACAGTGGTCGGGGGGACGGTAGCGTATAGCAACAACACGACTCCTATTAACTTGAAGGGCAGAAACAGATAACGGGGTATCCCGGACTAGATAGGGCAGGCTGAACTACATAGGGTAGGCTGGAGCCGATGCTCCAGTCACGAATGAGGTAGGAATAACAATGTCCAAGCAATCTGAAGCATCCTTCATCGGCTCGTGCCCAATCATAATCGGGCAGGCGGCAGCGCGGTGTTTATATACAAACGGCGAAGGAGGTTTATTTGCCCAGGCGCAATGATATCAACAAGGTAATGATCATCGGTTCCGGGCCCATCATCATCGGCCAGGCCTGCGAGTTTGACTATTCGGGCACCCAGGCTTGCAAGGCGCTCAGAAAACTGGGGTATGAGATCGTGCTGGTCAACTCAAACCCCGCCACCATCATGACCGACCCCGGCATGGCCGACGCGACCTACATCGAACCACTCAACCTGGAGACCCTGACCAGGATTATAGAGAAGGAACGCCCTGACGCCCTGCTTCCGAACCTGGGCGGACAGTCAGGGCTGAACCTATCCTCGGAACTGGCCAGGGCGGGAGTGCTGGAGAAATACGGGGTAAGGGTAATCGGGGTAAACATCGATGCCATAGAGCGCGGCGAGGACCGTCAGGTCTTCAAGGATACAATGAATAGCATCGGTCTTGAGATGCCCAAGAGCGAGATCGCCCGCAGCATCGAGGAGATGGAAGTAATCGTTGGGAAGCTCGGATTCCCGGTCGTGCTTCGCCCCGCCTACACCATGGGTGGCACCGGAGGCGGGCTGGTCTACAACCTGGAGGAACTGCGCACGGTGGGCAGTCGCGGCCTGTCGGCTAGCCTGGTGGGACAGGTGCTGGTGGAGGAGTCCGTCCTGGGATGGGAGGAGTTGGAGCTGGAAGTGGTGCGTGATGCCAGGGGCCAGAAGATCACCGTCTGTTTTATCGAGAATGTCGACGCCATGGGTGTGCACACCGGAGATTCATGCTGCACAGCGCCCATGTTAACTATCGACCCTGAACTACAGCAACGCCTGCAGAAATACTCCTACGAAATTGTCGATGCCATCGAGGTCACTGGTGGCAGCAACATTCAATTTGCCCATGATCCGGAGACCGGACGGGTGGTGGTGATCGAGATTAATCCACGCACCTCGCGCTCATCGGCACTGGCATCAAAGGCAACCGGGTTCCCGATTGCGATGGTGTCCTCCATGCTGGCAGCGGGCCTGACCCTGGACGAGATACCCTACTGGCGGGACGGGACACTGGATAAGTATACCCCCTCCGGTGACTACGTGGTGGTGAAATTTGCCCGCTGGGCCTTTGAGAAATTCAAGGGCGCCGAAGACAAGCTCGGTACACAGATGCGTGCTGTTGGCGAGGTCATGAGCATTGGGAAGAGCTACAAAGAAGCCTTTCAAAAGGCCATCCGCTCGCTGGAAAATGGTCGCTACGGCCTGGGCTTCGCCAAGGACTTTCACAACAAGTCGCTGGAGGAACTGATGGATATGCTACGCCAGCCCTCCAGCGAACGGCAGTTCATCATGTATGAAGCCCTGCGCAAGGGGGCAGATATAAGCGACCTCTGTAAGCGGACTTTTATAAAATCATGGTTCATCCAGCAGATGAAGGAGCTGGTGGACCTGGAGGAGCAGTTACTGAAGCACAAAGGCAAGCTGCTGCCGGACGAGCTCCTGGTACAGGCCAAGAAGGATGGCTTCGCCGACAGGTATCTGTCCCAAATCCTCGGATTGCCGGAAATGGAGATACGAGCCAGGCGCACCGCCCTCGGCGTCGTTGAGGGATGGGAACCGGTGCCGGTAAGCGGTGTGGAGGACGCTGCCTATTACTTCTCCACCTACAACGCTCCGGACAAGGTGGGAGTCAGCTCGGCGCGGAAGGTCATGGTGTTGGGTGGAGGCCCGAACCGTATCGGCCAGGGGATTGAGTTCGACTACTGCTGCGTGCATGCAGCATTCGCCCTGCGTGATGAGGGCATCGAGTCCGTTATGGTGAACTGCAACCCCGAGACCGTATCCACCGACTATGATACCTCAAACAAGCTGTACTTCGAGCCGCTTACTGTGGAAGACGTTCTGGCCATCTACGAGAAGGAGAAGCCGGAGGGCATCATCTGCCAGTTCGGAGGCCAGACGCCCCTCGATATCGCAGGCGAACTTGAGGCGGCAGGGGTCAAGATCCTGGGCACAAGCCCTGAGACCATTGACCTTGCCGAGGACCGCGACCGATTCCGAAAGATCATGAGAGAACTGGGTATCCCCGAGCCTGAGTCCGGCATGGCCAGCAACATGGACCAGGCCCTAGCCATTGCCCAGGATATCGGCTACCCACTGATAGTCCGCCCATCCTACGTTCTTGGTGGGCGCGCTATGGAGGTGGTGCATGATGAGGAAATGCTGCGGGAGTATGTTGAGGCTGCGGTGGTCATCTCTCCCAAGCGCCCGATTCTGATCGACAAGTTCCTGGATAATGCCATTGAGGCCGAGGCTGATGCCATCGCCGATGGGACCGATGCCTTCGTGCCGGCTGTCATGGAGCATATCGAGTTCGCCGGAATTCACTCCGGTGACTCCGCCTGCGTGATCCCGCCGGTCAGCATTCCCCAAAAACATATAGACACCATCGAGGAGTACACCAAGAAGATCGCAGTGGAACTGAATATCGTGGGTCTGATGAACATCCAGTATGCCATCTATGAGGATAGGGTGTACATCCTGGAGGCAAACCCACGGGCCAGTCGCACCGTGCCGCTGGTAAGCAAGGTCTGCAGCATACCTATGGCACGCATAGCCACCCAGGTGATATTGGGGAAGAAGCTGAGCGAGCTGAACCTGCAGCGCAGGCCAATCCCGCACTTCGGTGTCAAGGAGGCGGTCTTCCCCTTCGACATGTTCCCCGAGGTAGACCCCGTGCTCGGCCCCGAGATGCGCTCGACGGGAGAGGTGTTGGGCATGGCTGAAAATGCAGGCCTTGCCTATTACAAGGCTCAGGAGGCGGCCAAACAGCGCCTGCCTATGGAGGGCACTGTCCTCATTACCGTGTCCGAACTCGACCGAACTCGTGCCCTGGAAGTAGCTCGGCGTTTCTCCGAACTCGGGTTTGCCCTCAAAGCCACGGTGGGGACTCGGAATTACCTGGCTGAGCATGGCATCGATTCAGAGCTTATTCTGAAGAGACATGAGGGCAGTCCTAACATAACAGACGCAATAGCTAACGGTGAGATTCAGCTCGTCGTCAATACGCCCAGCGGCAAGCTGAGTGTTTGGGACGACTCCTATATCAGAAAGGCAGCGATCAAATACAAGGTGCCCTATATCACCACCACCACGGCAGCGGTTTCGGCCGCTAAAGGAATTGCCGCCCTCCGGAAAGGACACGGCGAGGTCAGGAGTCTTCAGGAATACCATGCAGACATCGGATACGGCCCGCGGTAAAGTATATTGCTTAGATTTGAATAGTCGAGGGAGAAAGATAAAAGGTGTTTAATTGAGGCAAGTCACCGCACCCGTCCTGTCCAACGATGAGATCATGCCCGGCATCCACCTTCTCTGGGCAGAGGCTCCCCAGATTGTCTCTGATGCTAAGCCAGGGCAGTTTGTAATGGTGCGCAGCGGTGAAGACCATGACCCACTGCTCCGACGACCGTTTAGCATCCACCGGGTGGGGGAAAGCGGTGCGCTCGGCCTGCTGTTTGAGGTGGTGGGGCAGGGCACACGCTGGCTCGCCCAGCGCAAGGCAGGGGAATCAGTCGACCTTCTGGGACCACTGGGGCGGGGTTTCGAGGTTCGATCTCAAATGCTGCTCCTGGTTGCCGGGGGGATCGGGATCGCACCCCTCGTCTTCCTCGCCGAAAGGACCGCAGCCGACGGGCGAAGGGTGACCCTGCTCATAGGAGCGAAGGCTGCGGACGAGGTCTACCCTCACCACCTTTTGCCGCCTTATATCAAACCTATTATAGTCACCGAGGACGGCTCGATGGGCCAGCGGGGGCTGGTAACCGACCTCCTGGTCGGCACTGCTGCATTTCACCGGGAGGCAGAGCAAATCATCGCCTGCGGACCGATTTCTATGTATAAGGCGATTTCCCAGCTAACTGGACTGGAAGGGAGATCGGTTCTGGTCTCCATGGAGGCGAGGATGGGATGCGGTTTTGGTGGCTGCGCCGGCTGCGCTATCGAAACCAGACGAGGCCTGAAGCTAGTTTGTCGAGACGGGCCCGTATTTGAGTTAAGCGACCTCATTTGGTAATTACGGGCTAAAAGGGGGTAAAACATATGGTGATTACCAGGAAAATCGGTATTAGAACCAGAGGAGAATGCGACCTCATTGACATCACCGCTCAGGTAAAGCGGGAGGTCTCGGTCTCGGGAATCAATGCGGGCACGGTGACCGTTTTTATCAGCGGCTCGACAGCGGGGATATCCACCATCGAGTACGAGTCAGGGTTGGTGAGCGATTTTGAGGATATGTGTGAGCGCGTCGTCCCCAGGAATGTCCCCTATCAGCACGACCGCCGTTGGGGAGATGGCAATGGTTATTCCCACGTGAGAGCCTCACTCTTGGGCCCCTCACTGGTGGTGCCTTTCACCGATAAAACCCTTCACCTAGGCACCTGGCAGCAGATTATGGTGGCAGATTTCGATAATCGTCCCCGCTCCAGAGAGATCGTGCTGCAGATCATGGGCGAATAATGATTTAGTTCAGATAGAAGGGTGACAGCCCACCATCATTAAGAGGTACTATTACGGCAGTCTCTATCATAACACGTATAAAATGTTGGACATCACCAAGCCATAAATGTATAATGTTAATTAGGAAGATCGAGAGAAAGGACTTGAGACTTGAAAGCAGGGAGTAATCTGGAGAAGGTCCTGGAAAGCGGAGCCTTTGCCGTTACAGGCGAGCTCGGACCTCCACAAAGCGCAGACGCTGATGTTATCAGGGAGAAGGCGAGGCTGCTCAAAGGCTGTGTTGATGCGGTCAATGTTACCGATGGCCAGACAGCCATAGTCCGGATGGCAAGCTGGGCGGCATGCCTCATCGGGATGAGAGAGGGACTCGAGACCACGGTTCAAATGACATGCCGCGACCGAAACCGGATCGCCCTTCAGATGGATATACTGGGCATGTCAGCCCTGGGGATGAGGAATCTCCTATGCCTCACCGGTGACCATCAGTCCTTTGGCAACCACCCTCAGGCCAAGGGCGTCTTCGATATCGATAGTATCCAGCTCATTCAAATCGCAAAGAATATGCGCGACGAAAAGAAGTTACACTGTGGAGATGAGATCCCGGTTCCACCAAGCCTCTTCATCGGTTCAGCAGCCAACCCCTTCGCTGACCCCTTTGACTTCCGGGTAATTCGACTCGCCAAGAAGGTGGCGGCTGGTGCCGACTTCATTCAGACCCAGATCATATATAATGTGGAGAGGTTTGCCCGGTGGATGGAGGCGGTGCGCCAGCGGGGACTGCACGAAAAGGTATATATACTTGCCGGGGTGGCACCTATAAAATCGGCAGGTGCAGCCAGGTATATGAAGACCAAGGTACCGGGCATGGATGTCCCCGATGAGGTGGTGGACCGTATGGCCAGCGCTCCCAAGGGCGAGGCCAAGAGGACGGGCATCGACCTCTGTGTGGATATCATTAACGAGGTGCGCCAGATCGAGGGCGTGGCCGGGATCCACCTGATGGCCATAGAATGGGAGGAGGCGGTAGCCGAGATCTGCGAGAAGGCCAAGCTGCTGCCCCGCCCTCAGCTAGCCGCCTAGCTATTCGGCAACAAACCCCCTGAGCCCCTGGGGAATTTTATCCCGATCGCTGGCGATCGCCGGTACGATCGGCGATTGACCGCAGCTCTCAATTATCGCCTGACCCTCAGCACCAAGCATGAGTTCCACAAAATCCAGCGCCTCATCGGGGTGAGGAGCATTCGAGGGGATGGTGACCCCATAGACAATGGGAGCCGCAGTCTGGGTGGCTGTAGAACCGGGCTCACTGCCGGTTACCTCGACAGTGGTGGTGGCATAGAAGTCGGCAAAATCGATGCTTGAGAGGTCGATCTCGTCTGGAAGCTCCACAAAATCAAGTCCGTGCTGTATGGCTACTGAGCGATACTCAAAGGCGTAGTCCAGGTCCCCGGACCCGAGCAGGTAGAGAAGATCGGTCTCCTTGGGCTTTACAATCTCCCCCCACTCACCACCGGTCCGGCCGCGGTCCATCTCGTTACCGCCCTGCGGTATGGGAATGAGGACGTCGTACAGGTCAGCAGCTTTGTCATCGGGGGTCAGGCCGAAATTACTGGCGTTATCGTGATAGTAGCTCTGGGCTAACTGGCATACCATCAATGATCGATAGCCGCAGGGGTCGACATCCGGGTCGGAGTGGCCATAGGTCACATCCTCATTTACCAGGACATCGTACCAGGTGCGCTCGCCACCTATTACCTCATCGGCGAAGGGGGCATCATCCCGGTAGACGATCACCATCTCGTTCACAGCAAACTTAATGTACCAGTCGGCGTAATCGGGGAACATCAGCTCCTCGATGGCCAGGTAATCGGCGGAGCCGATGATGTCACACGGCTTGCCCAGCTCGGTCACCTTCCTGATAGTGGTGCGGCTCCCCGCCGCCTCGGTGACCATGGTAATCCCCGGGTTCTGCTCCTCGAATTCCTCTGCTAGCTTATCGAAGGGCACCGAAAGGCTCCCCGCGTGAAAGGCGATGAGGCCCGGCTGAGGGACGCAGGCGCTGGCCACCAGCGTCAGTATCAAGGCCAGTGCTGCAATGGGTAAAACGACTCTCTTCATTAGAATCCCCTTTCTATAAAATGATTTAAAATATATGAACCGCCGACGCCTTGAACGTCACATAGACCTCGCCCCCCTCAGCGAGGCCCAGTTCCTCAAAGGAATGGCGGGTGACAAGACAGGAGAACTCCAGGGGGGTGCTCACCGTGAGGTAGAGGGTCGCACCCCGGTCGGCGATATGGATAATGGTGCCGCGGAGCGAGTTCCGGGCGCTAGAGACGAGTGGCTCCCTCGAGACGAGGACGTCTTCGGGTCGCAGGGAGGCATGAAGCCGCCCCCGTAGCTCGGTCACCACCTCGAACTCCCTGCCCCCGATGTCGATCATCGCCTGTCCGCGATCGCCACCCCGCACCTCCCCGGTAAAGATGTTCCGCGTCATGGCGAAGCGGGCGACGAATTCCGAGTTAGGCTGGCGGAAGATCTCGTCCGGGGTCCCGATCTGTTGGATACGCCCTTCCCCCAAAACAGCGATCCTATCGCCCATAGCAATCGCCTCCTCGAAGTCATGAGTCACGTGGATGGCCGTCTGCTTAAGACGCCGGTGGATCTGCCTCAGCTCCTGCTGCACCCCCTCCCGGTGTTGCGGGTCTAGCGCGCTCAAGGGCTCGTCAAGGAGGAGTACCTCCGGGCTGGTGCTGAGGGCGCGGGCTAGAGCCACCTTCTGCCGCTCCCCACCGCTTAACGTATCGGGGCTTCGTTCTAGAAGATGGCTGATCCCCAAAAGCTCAGCCATCCACTCCATTACCCTGCCCCTCTCCTCCTTGGGCAGCTTCCTCCGCCTCAGCCCGAAGAGAAGGTTGCCCTTTACCGTGAGGTGGGGGAAGAGGGCATAGTCCTGATACACGAACCCGATCCCCCGTTTCTCCGCCTCCAGCCTGGTTACGTCCCTCCCATCTAGCCAGATCTCCCCACTCCTTACGGGATGAAGCCCGGCGATGGCCTCAAGGAGCACAGTCTTCCCCGCACCCGTGGGCCCCAGAATTATGAAGTACTCTCCCTTCTCTACCCTGAGATCGATCCCATCGAGGAGGAAGTCCCCCAGGTTCACCGTCAGCTTCTTAATCTCGATCATGCCCTCTCCCCCCGATAGGTAATAGTCCGCAGCACCACAAAGATTACCATGCATATGATAATGAGCAGGGTGGCTACAGGCAGGGCGTAGTCGAGGCCGTATTCCTCCAGGCGGTCATAGACCAGAATGGGGGCAATCTTGGGGTGTGAAGATAGCACCAGCACCGCCCCGAACTCACTTATGCTCCGGGCCCACATCATAACGGTGCCGCCAGCGATGCTCCTTTTGGCCAAAGGCAGCGATACCCTGAAGAAGGATTGCCAGGGCGAAGCGCCCAGGGTGCGGGCCACCTTCTCCAACCTGACGTCCACCTTCTCAAAGCCCTGCTTCGCTGAATCGATGAGAAAGGGGACGCTCACAAAGAGCATGGCGATAATGATCCCGGGCACAGCAAATACGAAATCAATGCCGATAGCGTCGAAGGCGCTGCCTATAAAGAATTTTTTACCAAAGACGAAGAGCAGGGCAATACCGGCGGCGATGTGGGGCACCACTATGGGGACATCGATGAGCGCCTCCACCAACCGCTTCCCCGGGAAACTGTGGCGCGCCAGAAAATATGCCAGGGGCACCCCCAGAACAAGCCCCACTACCGTGGCTATTAAGGCGGTATAAAGGCTCAGCCAGATGGCACTCCTAACCTCCCCCTCAAGCAGGGTGTCCCATAGTGTGGCCGGGCTTGTGGAGAAGATCATCTTGCCCAGGGGGATGAATATGAAGAGCAGGATAACCATCCCCAGAAGGAAAAAAGTGATAGTCATCCTGCGCTGCGCGCTCCATCTCAGGATACTCCGCACTTTTCCGCCATTACCAGCTTTCTCGTTCGCCACCATCTCATATCTCCTCTCTCATAAAAAATAAAAAAGCCCAGCGAGGTTCCCCTACGAACCTGCCGGGCAAATAGCAATAAAAAACCTCCCGAAGGAGGCACTAACCGGGCACAGATTGCCCATTCGTTAAGCCATCCTTTCCACAACGGGGGGCACAGGCGTTTCCACCTGCACCGTATCGGCTGCTCGCCATGCCTCATCAGGTTTGGGCGCGGCAGCTCGGAGAGCCTTTTTTACTTTATACCACGACTATATGCTTGAAGTCAAGCGCAATCCTAAGGTATGGAATCCCATGCTATTTGACTACTCATATAGAAAGGAGCTTTAATTATGGGCAGCGCAGGCCGCGATAATTATGTGTGCTTAAACTGTGGCGCATGGTGGGGACACCGGGGAAAGTGCGATCACTGCGGGGCGGAGCTCAAGGCCGACCGTTTGCTTACCGAGGACGATAGTGAGCGTTTGGTGGAGTTGGCTAAGGCGCGCACATCAGGGATTTGGTAGCGAGGGTAGAAGTGCGGGGAGAGGTAAGAAGGGTAAAGAAAATCTGTGTACTGGGGGCTGAATATATATGAGATATGGGTATTAAAATACTGAGGTTGCTGATCCCCATCTATTTTCAAAGGATATGGAGACGTCTTCAATAATAGTTGGAATTAATGATCTTTCAAGAAAGACTACAAATGATTCTTTTTCGCCGATATCCCTGAGCCCATGACCTAGAATCGTAAGACCTCTGTCGTCAACAATGTAGCGGTCGTGCATGTCTTTTTGCCTTGCTAATTTGAATTGAAATGATGGACGTTCTTGTTTATATCGCCTCAAATCATCTTCTGAAACGCCTTGACTCCGTACTAGAAGAAAACGGACTGCACATTTATTAGGTATTTTGCATAGTAGATCGAGAGTGTTTTTACCAAAGTAAGGATCGCAAATGAGTACATTGCCAGTTACTTCTTCAAGAATATTTTCGACTGTTCTACGGTCGCTATAGTGTTTTTCTCCGCCGATATAAAATAAATTAACTGGTCCTCTACCCGGCTCTCTATCGAGCGCTCCAAACCCATCACATTTACGGCATGGGCTAAATTCCCAGCGATCTTGGCCTGTTCCATTGCAGAAAGGGCAATCCCTTTCATTGGGATATTTCTCTATTCGACCATCGCCCTCACACACTGGGCACAAAGTGTAGTTGCAGGGATCTTCCGCAGTCCCACCGCAATATGGACATTTTTTGTAATTAATTGCGAAATTGCTCAATTTCTTTCACTCCCCGCGGAACTTCATAGTTCGTGCATATATAATATAATGGGTTTCTTTTTATAGCATCTTAGTGCTTATAATTAAGTTAGCTAGTTTTACAGCGGGAACTCACCACCCCAACTGATTACCCATTTTCCAGCTTCCTTTTTATATATTTTTCCTCTGACGAAACCAACATTCTTCGTATCTTCGTCCAGTCTTTTCTTTGCCTTTTCCTTACTCTGTGCCTCTTCCTTTCTCTGTGCCTCTTCCTTACTTTTCTCAAGTGCGTCTTGAGCACGCATTCTTGGTGTCTTTACTTCAAATACTCGTCCTGATAGCGTCAGAATGTCACCTACATCTGCTGGTATACGTGCCACCTCCTTTCTCAACTTATTCATTAATTCAGTATGCCTTCTGTCTGATTTCGCTGCCACACTTAAAGCAATAAAACCTAGTCCAACTGAAATACACCCCAGTGATACACTTAATAAATCGATGTCGCCTGTTACGTCCGTGAAAGCTAAGGCAAATTGTAATATAAAAATGACTATTCCGCTACCCAAAAAGACACACCCAAAAATCAATAAGATACTCCCCCTATTTTCTCCTCCATTTTTTATTTCATGCCCTATCACCCCCCGTTGGTCGCTTATCATACTTCTTTCCCCTTTTTCTTTTTAGTCGTTGGTTAAATTAGATATGTCATTTCTATTAACGCGCCATCATTCCATAATAAGTATGATTGGGCATACCACTAGTCCCATTAGCAACACGAGTATTGCTTCCGGCTTCTTGTGCCACTATGACTAGAGTATATGCGTGTGTAGATCAATCACTTCGTCAAATTTTGCAATTGGTTTCTTTTTTGAAATATCGAAAGCATCTAAACGTAGACGAACTTTCTGGGTATGAATCACCTCCGTGTCCTTGTGAATTAACACCGGAATTAAACCGGTCCGGGATTGGTGTGGGGGTATATCAAGGGGAACCTGTAGTCTTTCATCCTTTGAAATTTGCGTCTCAATATCAGTATTTGGTAGTTTACCAATTACGATACTCCGACCTGTTCTACATTGATATGAATTCGGTTTCCATGCAATTGCTTCGTTTGGCTCACCAGCTGCAACACGATACACAGTTCTTCCCCGTGTCGCCGGATTTACAAATGCCAAACGAATCACAAAGAAATAAGCATCTTCCGATGAATCAACTAACTCAATGTCATGAACCCTTAAATGAAGAGGAAGGCGATAGCGACGTATCTCTAGGCAAGCCATGCCTATACCAAGTGCAAATCCTAAAATTCCCAGGATGCCCGCAGCTTCCATGTATACGTATTCTAAATAGGACAACTAAAGGTGTCAACCACAATCGAGGTGCGCTACAGGCGCTCCCCATTTCTTAATCACTTGTGACACACATGTCAATACGTGGTACACTTCCTCAATGCGAAATAAACCATATCCCGTAACAGTACGAGAGGCCTCCGCTCTCTTCGATATCCCCTTCAGCACTATTGCCCGCTGGGTTAAGCGTGGCTACATAACCATCCTTAAAGAATCCCCAGGCCGAGGTCTGCCGATGTACCTCGATAAGCTATCCGTCGAGAGTATCGTTGATATCTATCGCCGCGATCCAGGGCGCGGTAAATCCACTGTTCGCTTCCGCCTGAGCGCGGTTGATGCTTATTAACTGCATTCAAATGGACGCAGCGGCAAAGCCATAGTCACCATCCACCTATCTACGGGTTGTCTATTGTGTTGCCGTCTTTAATGTATTTACCGGGTAAAAACTATTGACTTTATTGGGATAAGGAGTACAATATTAGTGTGATGCTTGGACTAATTCTACAGCCAAGATGATGCAAGAGCACCCCGAGACATAAGGGTGCTCTTGAGCTTTAAGGAGGGAATTATGCAGTCAAGTCTCATCGGCAAGATCGAAAAGGCGAAGCGCTATGCCCAGGAGAAGGAGCGCATCACCTTCTCCGATTTCACCACAAGCTTCCAGGGGAAGCACAACACCTATACTGTTAAATGCAAAGATGGGCAGTGGCAGTGCACCTGTGACTTCTTCTCGCTATGGGGTCTTTGCAGCCATACCATGGCACTACAAGAAATTCTATCGGAAATGCTGCCCGAGGAAGCCCTCCTAAAAATCAATCAGGGCTAGAAGAGACCTGAGCTTCACTTACCCTTCTTAACTTAATAATGCGCGGATTTTGCCTGTCACAGCAGTTAGAGCTCCACCGAATCCGGATCCGCCACCCCACAGAAAACCTGCCTCCAAACTGGAGCATCATTTCATGGGAAATGCCCCGTTTAAAAAAATTCCCCGTTACAGACCGCTGAGCACGAATTTCTGCCCTACCTTGTGACAAAGATGAAAGATACCTGTGACTACCTTGATAGTGTCTGCTACTCGGTAACCGATCTGCCCAGCTATGAATCACAACTTAGATGAGACCGCTGTAGTAGTCTCAATCAACCCCCTAATCCCCCAATCTTGGGGGACTTTTTAAAGCTGGGGGACACCCCCATACCCCCGGCCCCGATTATATCGGGGCACCTCTTTTTCAACAATCTCCATCAGCTTAATATATGACAATACCCACTAAAAAAGCTCCCCGGTAAATGTCAAGCGCCGTGAACCCCGTTCAAACTAACTGGAGCGAGAAGAGAACCAGTTTATATCCTTTAATTCTCTCCATTTCGCTCTAATTCTCTTTATTACACTATATTACCATTATATTGTCTAATAGTAACCCATATTATTTCATAGTAGATCGGCGAAATCAATAAATCTCAACCGGTATGCCCTTTATGTACTCCCTGGCTTCTGCAGCAACGAAGAGTGAACCCGTGGCGCAGATGAGATCAGCCGGCCCTGCTACCGCAAGGGCGCGCTCGGCCGCCGATGACACGCTCTCCGCCAGCTCTCCCTTCACCCCTTGCCTTTCCAGCTCATCAAGAATCAGGGCCGGCGCGAGCGCACGGGGATGGCGGGAACAGGTAACGACGATCAGGCTGGAAATCGGAGCTAGCTCCCCCAACATCCCGGCTATATCTTTATCGGATGATGCTCCTGCTATAAGAATTAATCTATCGAAATTCAAATACTCCTCGATAGCCTCTCTCAGCTTCCTTGCCGAGTCTGCGTTATGAGCGCCATCGACCAGGAAAAGGGGCTTATCTCTCAGTATCTCCAGGCGTCCCGGCCACCGAACCTGAGCCAGCCCCCGCGCTATGTCCTCTGCCCCGATAGCGAGAGCCTCCAGGGCTGCGACGGCGATGGCGGCGTTTTCCAACTGGTGCCCGCCAATAAGGGGAATGGCAAGCTGATAACTCCCCTTCTTCCCCCTTACCTCAAAAGATTGCCCTGCCATGTTTGAGGTCAATTTTTTCCAGGTGATATCCCGTCCCACCTCAATGAGGCTTGCCCCGTTTTGGTCACATACCTCCCTTATCACCTCTGCAGCCTCAAAGGTCTGCGGCGCGCTCACCACCATTGCCCCGGGCTTGATAATACCTGCCTTCTCCCTGGCAATCTTAGCCAGAGAGTCGCCCAGAACCTCGGCATGGTCCAGGCTTAGCGAGGTGATCACGGCAATCCGGGGCGTTACTACATTTGTGGCATCGAGCCGCCCCCCCAATCCCACCTCCAGAACCTGGAAGTCGACCCTCCGCCCGCTGAAGCAGGCAAAGGCCAGAGCGGTCAATATCTCAAAGGTGGTTATCTCGCCATAATTATGGTGCCGATTCACCTCATCGATCTCAGGCCGCAACCTCTCTACCAGGGCGGAGAACTCCTCCTCAGCGATCATCTCACCATCGATAGTAATCCGCTCCCGAAAGGTATGCAGATGGGGGGAGGTATAAAGCCCGTTCCGATATCCCGCGGCTGAGAGGGCGGAGGCGATCATCGCAGCGGTGCTCCCCTTTCCCTTGGTACCCGCTATGTGAATCGCCGGGGAGGCAAGATGAGGGTTGCCCAATCTCTTAAGGAGCTCCGCCATTCGCCTCAAGTCGAAGTTGGCCGCCATGTAGAGAGAGGCGGGCAATTTCTCGTAGTCGGTAAAGCTCAGGATGTAGCTTATGGCTTCGTGATAGTTCACTGCACTATTATATCATGAGCAGGCGAGCCAATAAGAAACGTCACCAAGCCCGATGGATATACAAACGCCCGCCATACTATAAGAGACTGCTGAAATAGTATCAATCAACCCCCTAATCCCCCAATCTTGGGGGACTTTTAAATCTGGGGGACACCCCCAGACCCCCGGAAGGAAGTATCCTTCACATCTTTTTCAGCGGTCCCTACAAATGGGTCTATTTGTGGGTTGGAGCATCGGCTCCAGGCTACCCAATTGCTTCATCGGGAAACAGTTATAAAGGGGTGTCCCCTAAATAAAACACATGAGGGCGGGTGGGTGGGGAAATATCCAATTTGTCATTGCGACCCCTCCGCTTTGCGATAGTCCGACTTATCGGACGATATATCGGGGGTGGCAATCCCCAGGTTTCATGACAAAACATCACTGAATATGAAACAGGAACCCGGAGACCGATCGGCCTGGATTCCCGCCTGCGCGGGAATGACAAGGGTGTAGGGTCCGTCCGGACAGATAATGGTATTTTCGTGGCAATGACTATGAAAAGCTGGCTAACGGTGTGTATCACCAGTGTACTGGACGAGCACATTAGCTACCTTTTGGGTCACCTATGGTATAATACTATGACCCATGTTTACCCATCTTCACGTTCACACCGAATACAGCCTCCTCGATGGCCTGTGCCGCATTCCCCAGCTCATCCTCCGGGCAAAAGAGCTTGGAATGGATAGCCTGGCAATCACCGATCATGGTGCTATGCATGGGGTGATAGAATTTTACCGGGCTGCCACAGAGGCCGGGGTAAAGCCCATCCTGGGATGTGAGTTCTATACTACACCCTTTGGGCACCGCTCCAGAAACCCCGCCGATAAAAAACCCTACCACCTCATACTGCTCGCTAAGAACGTGGAGGGTTATCAGCATCTACTTCAACTCAGCACCAGGTCACACCTCGATGGTTTCTACTATAAGCCCAGGGTAGATCGGGAGCTTTTAGCCAAGCACCATGAGGGACTGGTGGCCCTCTCCGGGTGCCTCCAGGGCGAGATCCCGCGACTGCTGCTGGACGGGCGCTTCGAGGAAGCCAGGAGTGCCGCAGTTTGGTACAAGGAGGTCTTCGGCGATTTCTACCTCGAACTGCAGCGCCACCCCATAGCGGAGCTGGAACGAGTAAACCCCCAGCTCATCGCCCTCGGAGGAGAGCTGGATATCCCCCTGGTAGCCGCCAACGATGTACACTTTACACTGAAGGATGACCTACCTTCCCATGAGCTTCTCCTCTGCATTCAGCGAAACACCACCATCTACGATGAGAAGCGGATGAAGCTGGGTGACTCATTCTATCTAAAGAGCGAGACGGAGATGGCAGAGCTCTTTCCGGATCTTCCCCATGCCCTGGAGAACACCCGGCGTATTGCGGATCTGTGCCATCTTGAATTGGAATTCGGGCGGTCTCTACTCCCCGAGGTTGAAACGCCACAGGGCAAGACCGCTGATGATTATCTAGAAGAGCTTTGTCAGGAGGGTCTCAGGCATCGCTTTGCCCAGCCCGCCTCTGAGATGGTGGCCCGCATGGAGTACGAACTGGATATAATACGTAAAACCAATTTCGCCAACTATTTCCTTGTGGTTTGGGACCTCATATCCTTTGCTAAAGAAAGGGGGATTCTATTCGGGGTGCGAGGCAGCGCCGCCGCCAGCCTGGTTCTCTACTCTCTGGGGGTCACCGATATCAATCCGCTTGATAATAAGCTGGTTTTCGAGCGTTTCCTCAATGTGGAGCGCAAGGAACTACCCGACATCGACCTTGATTTTCAGGATGAGCGGCGCGATGAGGTGATCTACTATGCCGCCCAGAAATACGGTGCCGAGTGTGTGGCCCAGATCATTACCTTCGGCACCTTCGGCGCCAGGGCATCGATACGGGATGTTGGCCGCGCCCTGGGAATGCCTTATGGGAATGTAGATCGGGTAGCAAGGTTGGTCCCCACTGGCCCGAATGTGACCCTGGAGCAGGCCCTGGAGGACAACCGGGAGCTAGGTGAGCTGTATCGTCAGGATGAGGGTGTGCGCCAGCTCGTAGATAATGCCCGTGGCCTCGAGGGCATCTGTCGCCATGCCTCCACCCATGCTGCCGGTGTGGTAATTTCCAAGGAGCCGCTCACCTGTTATGTGCCCCTCCAGCGACCGACCAGGGCGGGTGAAGAAGCGATCGCCATGACCCAGTTCCCCATGGAAGCTATCGCACAGATTGGCTTACTCAAGCTGGACATCCTGGGGCTGGCGAACCTCACCGTCCTGGAGAAAACGGTAGAGCTCATTGCCCGGACCAGGGGGATCACTATCAGCCTCAGAGAGCTGCCCCTCGATGACACTAAAACCTTTGAACTCCTCTCCGCAGGGGACACCACCGGGGTTTTCCAGCTTGAAGGCGCGGGTATGCGCCGCTTCGTCAAGGAGCTCAAGCCCTCCTGCTTCAGTGATATCGCCGCCATGATCGCCCTCTACCGCCCCGGTCCCATGCAGCACATACCCGTTTTTATTAAGGCAAAGCATGGCCTGGAGCCGATACAATACCCTCATCCTGCCCTCTCTCAGATACTGGAGGAAACCTACGGGGTGATAATTTACCAGGACCAGGTGCTGCTTATAGTCCAGGCCTTCGCCGGCTACAGCCTGGGAGAGGCCGATATCTTCCGCAAGGCTATGGGCAAGAAGATCTCCGAGGTGATGAAGAAAGAGCGAAAAAAATTCATTGCAGGGGCCACGGAGAGGGGGTTTTCCGAGGAGCTGGCGAGAGACGTATTCGAACTCATCGAGCCCTTTGCCGGCTATGCCTTCAACAAGGCCCACAGTGTAAGCTATGCAATGATCGCCTATCACACCGCCTACTTTAAGGCAAACTACCCAGCTGAGTTCATGAGTGCATTGCTCAACATAGATATCGGGCAGCCAGAGAAGATACACGCCGCCGTCAGCGATTGCAACCGCCTCGGCATCCCCATTCTGCCACCGGACATCAACAAAAGCGAGGCCTCCTTTGTCATCGAACCCCAGGACGGGGAAAAGGGGATTCGCTTCGGCCTGGGAGCGATCAAGAACGTCGGTTTCGGGGCAGTCGAGCCTCTCATCGCCGCCCGCGCCGATGGTGAGTTCGAGTCCATCGCGGACTTCTGCCGCAGAGCCAACCTAGGAGCCCTGAATAAACGTTCCCTGGAAAGCCTGATCAAGGTAGGGGCGCTGGACGCCCTGGGCAATCGCGGTGCCCTTCTCGCCAGCATAGACCGCATTCTGTCACTGGCCCAGAGGGAAAAGCGGCTCAGGGAAACGGGGCAGACCACCATGTTCGACCTGTGGGGGGAGAGCGTGCCCGTCCCCCTGCCGGACCTGGAGCTGGAGGGGGACGATGCCGATCTGAAACAGAAACTAACCTGGGAGCGGGAGCTTCTGGGAGTCTACCTCTCCGAGCACCCCTACACCCGTGCCGCTCCCAATCTCGCACCGCTTACCACTGCCCTATGCGGTGAGATAGATGAGGAGATGGCAGGGCGGAATGTGGTGACCGCCGGCATGGTTTCCGCGGTGAGGCAGCTATACACCAGGGATGGACGTCCCTTTGCCAGCGTCACCCTCGAGGACCTCAATGGCCAAGCCGAGGTTACCGCCTGGCCTGAGGTCTATGAGCGCACCAGGGAGCTCTGGAGCGAGGGCAACATCATCCTGGTGGAGGGGAAGGTGCGCGCCAGAGGGGACCGGGTGCAACTGAGCTGTGAGCTGGTGCGCCAATATCAGCCTGAGGATGTGGCAGCCGCTCCGCCCCCCGTTTACAGGCTGCTGATAAATATCGCCCAGACCGAGGATGAGGAGAGCGATGTGGCACGCCTGCACCAGATTTCGGCAGTCCTCAAGGATTACCCCGGAGGGGATGAGGTAAGCCTACGTGTGACCTGTGGGGATGAGGTTATTGACCTCAAGCTCCCCGAGATGACCACAGGCTACTGCCCCCAGCTCCACAAGAGACTCGCCGCCCTCGTTGGCGAGGGCAGTTTAATGGTGGAGTAAGGGATCCGCGATAACAGAGACCTTTGCCAACACTAACACAATCTTCTAATTAAGTCGTCATAGATGTATGTTGACATCTGTGCGTTAATATTTTATTATTTCTACCACGCCACGAATGGGAATGGCGGGTTCATGTGAGTCGATGTGGCGAATTTCAACTGGAAGGGGACTACAGTGAAGAAGATAAACCTGTTTCTGGGTATCTGCTTGGCTTTGCCCGTGCTCGCCGCTGCATGCGGACAGGGCACCGGCCCGGCCGTCCAGGTAAACGGAGAGGTGGGGGTATCCTCCGCCGTTGCGCTGACCGAGGCCCGTATCGATGGGGTGGTGGGTTCTATGGATATTATGGCGGTTACGGATGAGGTGGTTTCCGCGGAGTGGGACAGCATGGTGAACATCCTTACCGAGTTCGAGGAAACCAGCATTCCGCTGGTGGCTTGGTTCGCCCTGCCAGACGGATCGTACTACACGGTGGATGCGGGCAAAGTCAGCGCCAACATCTCCGACCGCGCATATTTCCCCAAGGTTATGGCCGGGGAGACGGTGATCGGCAACCTGGTTGTGAGCAAATCCACGGGCAGGGATGTGATGGTGGCCGTGGTTCCGGTGATGAGCGGCGGCGATGTAATAGGCGCGCTGGGGGTATCGGTGTACCTTGACCAGCTGAGCCAGCTCATCGCCGATGACATGGAGCTGCCGGACGACATGGTGCTCTACGCTGTTAACGGCGACGGCTTGATAGCCCTACACAGCGATGCGAATCTCATCATGGAAGACTCTTCCGCGCTCGGTGGTGGGCCGGAGCAGGCAGTTTCCAAAGTATCGTCTCTTCTGGGGTGGACATTCACCCTCGGCCTCATAGAGTAAGGCCGTTCACGTATTTAGATATCAGCAAGAGCCTCAGGCTGCCTGAGACCACAGGCTACTGCCCCCGGCTCCACAAGAGACTCGACGCCCTAGTTGGCGAGGAAGCACTGGTGGTATCTTAGCTTAACGGGATGATGCCTCTATCCCCAGGAGGCGTCTTTTCATCTCCAGGCCGCCTTCAAAGCCGGTGAGGCTACCGTCTTTACCTATCACCCGGTGGCAGGGCACCACAATGGGGAGCGGATTCTTGGCGAGCGCTTGCCCTACAGCACGCAGCGCCCCCGGATTTCCGATCTGCCGGGCGATCCAGCCGTAGCTTCGGCTCTGGCCGTAGGGGATAGCGCGGGTCGCCACCCATACTGCGCGCTTGAAAGTAGATGTGCCGTTCAAATCGAGCTTATCGTTAAAGGAAACTTGCTCCCCCTTGAGATAGCGCCCCAGCCGCCAGGGCAGGTCGCCGAAGGGGTTGGGGTCGGCAACGGCCCCGGGGAAACCCTGCACAATGAGCCCCTGCACCACCCCCGGGGATGACTGGGGCAGTATGATTCGCCGCAGCCCAGCGGCGGAGCCCACCAGCCCTATCTTTCCAAGCTCGGTATCAATAATAGCATACCGCATCCACACAACCCCCAGGGGTTAGTTAAACTCAAGCCATTATATCTGGCGCCTTTACAGTACGCAATAACCC
>DATKYK010000045.1 GCA_035528575.1 Dehalococcoidia bacterium
CCCTCTCTATGTCCAGCACTGTGTGGGAGATTCCCTATTATAATAGTAACGCTTTATCGTGATAACTTCTTGTCACCTATTAGATGTCAAAGCTTTTTAAAAAAAGCAGGCTGTGATGCCCGATGAAACGTTTGATGCGGTAATAATTGGCGGTGGGTCCAAGGCCCTTTACGTGGCCATGTATCTGGTCAGGTATGCCGGCATGAGTGTCGGCATCTTTGAGCAGAGGCATGAAGTCGGCGGTGGGTTGGCCACCGAGGAGATGGCTGCGCCGGGTTTTCGCGGCAACACCCACGCTGCGATACAGTTGCCCTGGTATTACGCTCCGCTCTGGCGTGATTTCCCTGAGTTCTGGGACTACGGAGCCCAGCTCGATCAACACCTTTGCAGCGACGGTGCCGTCTTCAGGAATAATCAGACCTGCCTGGCCATCTACAGTGACAAGCATGACATGAGCCAGGAGCGCACGGCGAAGGAGATTGCCCGCTTCTCTGAAAGGGATGCCGAGAAGTGGCTCAAACTGAGGAAGGTGTGGCTGGGGGATGCAATGCAGAGAACGCAGATGGACCTGCTGTTCAATCCCGCGGAGGACCGTGCCGATCCCAAAGTGCTCGGGAGGAGTGTAGCTCTATATCCAGAGTTTTTAGAAGCCGGGTTTAACATAGATTCGCTGGTATTATCAGGTAGCAATATACGTGTAGCACGTGAATTCTGGGAAAGCCCGGAGTTGCAGTACTGTGCTGTCAGATTCAATCTTTCATCGGCATTCGATGTTAATCAACCGGGGCTTGGGTTCGTAATGATCGGCTCGTCTGCATGTTTGCCTAATATATGTTTCGCCAGAGGGGGAACCCACCAGGTAGCCCACGCTGCCCATAAGATACTGGTCCGCGACGGGTGCAAGTTCTTTACCCATTGCCGTGTGGACAAGGTCCTCATCGAGAATGGCGAAGCCAAGGGCATCCGCCTCGCCGATGGCTCCGAGATCAAGGCCAGAAAGCTGGTGGTGAGCACCTTAAGCCCGCAGCAACTGGTCTTCGATTTGATCGGTAGAGAGCATTTTAACTATAATGCCTTGCGCCGCGTGGAGCTTCTGGAATCTAAATTCGCCTGCCTGATGTGGTACAGCTTCGCTATCCGTGAGGCGCCACAGTATGAAGCGGCAGCGTTCAACCCGGATATAAATGACTGTTACTGGCTCGGGCTGGCAGAGGATGCTGATCCCGAGCATATCGCCCGGGAGTGTCTCTGGTCACGGCTGGGTAAGTGGCCGCCTCCTATAGAGGACTATTGTCCCGTCGTCTGGTGTCACAGCCTGGCTGACCCCTCTTACGCACCTACAGGGTATCATATCGCCAATAACGAGCAAATTGGTCCTCCAGCCACCGCTTATACCGAGAGGGAATGGCTGGAAATAAAAAAGAAGTACGCTGAAGACCTGATTAGCATCTGGCAGAGGCATGCTCCCAACATGAACTGGGACAACATCATCGGCTGCGACTATAACACCCCGTACGACGCCTTACGGACGCTGAACAGGGCTCCCAACGGCAACATGAACATTTTAGATCATGACCCATGTCAGTTTTTCGAGAACAGGCCCATCCCCGAACTGGCGAACCACAGGACTCCAGTAAGGAACATCTATGCCACCGGGGCCGGCTGGCATATGCCCACCTCGGGGTCAAGCGAAGCCTACAACTGCTACAAAATTATCGCAAAGGATATGGGGCTGCCAAAGCCGTGGGAGGAGCCGGGTAAAGAGGAGCCCGATTCCCTGGTTGAGCAGGTGAATCTCCTCTTAAAAAAGATGCGTGATGAGTTAAAAACAAGCCATCATAGATAAAGTGTACCTTCGCTGTATTTAATGAAAGAGTAACCTATAACGGAAAGGGAAACGGCAGATATCAAATTTCTTAAAAGGAGGTAGCGATGCCCGATGAAACGTTTGATGCGGTAATAGTTGGAGGTGGAACTACAGCTCTATTCACTGCTATGTATCTGATGAAGTACGGCGGCATGAGCGTTGGTATATTCGAGAGGAGGCATGAGATTGGCGGCTGCATGGCCACCGAGGAGGCCGCTGCCCCGGGCTTTCGCGGTAACACCCATGCCACAATGATGTTTGACTGGTACCATCTGCCATTTTATCGCGATTTTCCCGAGTTCTGGGACTACGGGAATCAGCACGACCAGTATCTCTGCTCCGATGGCGCCACCTTCAGAAAGGACCAGACCTGCATCGCCATCTACAGCAGGAAACATGACCCTAGCCAGGAGCGCACGGCGAAGGAGATCGCCCGCTTCTCGGAGAGGGACGCCGAGCAGTGGCTTAAATTCTGGAATGTATGGACGAGCGATGAGGCACTGAGAGTGCAGATTGATCGGCTATTCATGCCGGCGGAGGATCGCGCGGCGCCCGAGACAATGGAGCGGCAACTAGCTTTGTATCCGAAACTGGTGGAAGCCGGTTTTACGCCAGACTCACTATACCTGGCAGCCAGCCACCTGCGCTCGATGAAGGAAATGTGGGAAAGCCCTGAACTGCAGTACTGTATTGCCAGAATTGTCCTTTCGGGGGCGTTCGATGTTAACCACACGGGGGTTGGGGCTGAAACCATAGGTTACGCTATGCAGTTGCCAGGCCTGGGTTTTTGCCGGGGGGGAACCCACCAGATAGCTCACGCTGCCCATAAGATACTGGTTGCCGGAGGAGTGAAGTTCTTCACCCACGCCGAGGTGGATAAGGTCATCATAGAGAATGGAACCGCAAAAGGCATCCGCCTCACCGACGGTACTGAAATCAAGGCAAGGAAGCTGGTATTGAGTACCTTGAACCCGCGGCAGCTTTGTTTCGACCTGATTGGTAGAGAGCATCTGGATGATAAAACGGCGCGTCGCGTGGAGCTGACTGAAGCAACCTTCGGCTGCCTTATGTGGTACAGCTTCGCCTGTCACGAGAGGCCTAAATACGAGGCGGCGGCGTTCAATCCCGATATAAATGAGACTTTCTGGCTCGGGTTGGCAGAAACTCCCGACCCCGATCACATTGCCAGGGAGACTTACTTCATGAAGCTGGGGCTATGGCCTCCGCCGGAGGACTTCTGTCCCACCGTCTGGTCTCACAGCATGGTTGACCCTTCCTACGCACCTAGGGGGAAATTCGTTTGCAATAACGAGCAGGTGGGACCTCCTGCCTCCGCCCATACGGAGAGGGAGTGGCTGAAGATAAAGAAGTGGTATGCCGAGGAGCTGATCAAACTGTGGTCGAAGCATGCCCCCAACATGAACTGGGACAATATCATCGGCTATGATCCTAACACCCCCTACGATAACCTGCGGATGAAGAACCTGGCGCCCAACGGGGCCATGTCAGGGGATGACCGCCCGACCTACCAATCTTTTGAAAATAGGCCTACCCCCGAGCTGGCTAACCACAGGACACCGATAAAGAACCTCTATTGTACCGGTGGATCCTGGTGGGTGGGAACAAACATAGGCGGATCCGAGTCCTACAACTGCTACAGGATCATCGCCAAGGACCTGAATCTGGGCAAGCCGTGGGAGGAGAAAGGTAAAGAGGATCCGGATTCCCTGGTTGAGCAGATGTGGATTCAAGATAAGAAGAAGCGGGACACATTCAAGAGGGATGACCTCAAGAGCACATCATAGAGAAGGCACACCTTCTCACCAATCAGTGAAATCGTAACCTATGAAGGAGGGGAAATGGAAGCAAATTACGATGTAATAATCATCGGCGGTGGACCTAACGGGCTGACAACCGCCTGCTATCTGAGCAAGGCGGGACTGAAGGTACTGCTGCTGGAGAAGAGGTATGAGCTTGGCGGCGGGCTGGCCACGGAGGAGATAACGCTCCCCGACTACTTCCACAACACCCACGCCATCTATCACCTGATGGCGGATTACGCTCCCCCGATCAAGGACTTCGAGCTTGCGGAGAGGTATGACCTCGAATACATCCACCCCGAGCTCGAGTGGGCCATGCCCCTAAGCGACGGCAACAGCCTGTGCATCTACCAGGATGTGGAGAAGACCTGCCAGTCGATAGCCAAATTCTCCAAAAAGGATGCGGACAGCTACCGCGAAATGAGCCAGCGGTTCTACACTATCGTTAACGATTTCATCGGCCCGGCCACCTACTGCGCTGCGATGCCGCCCCTGGAGCAGGTAATAGAGCTGGACAAGACCGATGTGGGGAAAGACATCAACGAACTCACCGAGCAGACCCCAGAGGAGATCATAGACGAGCTTTTCGAGAACGATGTGGTTAAGACACTTATGCTCTACATCGCCTGTCACTGGGGCCTCCAGTACGACGCCTCCGGGGCAAGCTACATGGTGCCCCTGCTCATCAACCGGGCAACCAACTACCGCCTCGTAAGGGGTGGGTCCCACCGCCTCTCCAATGCCCTTACCAAGTACATGCTGGAGTTCGGCGGGGAGATCCTCACCAGTGCCCAGATCAAGCGGATTATCGTGGAGGGCGGAACGGCAAAGGGTGTGGAACTAGACGGCGGTATCAAGTACATGGCAAATAAGGCGGTAATCAGCACCATTGATACCCACCAGACGTTTCTCCAGCTCGTCGGCAAGGACAACCTGGATGCAACTCTCGTGGAGAAGATCGAGGCATGGGAGTGGGAGCACTGGAGCCTGTGCCACCTTCACCTGGCGATGGAGGAGCCCCCGCAATTCGCCGCGGCGGCCAACAACCCGGATATCGATAATGCCTTTATCTACGTGCTGGGATTCGAGAACAGCGAGGACCTGAAAAAGCACTGGGATGCCATGATAAATGACAATACAATGGTGGAGCCGGAGGGTTTCAACTGCTGCTTCCCCAGCGTCCACGACCCTTACCAGGCGCCACCGGGAAGGTGCTCCGGCCTCATCTCGCAGATGGCCCCGTATGAACTTAACGGGGACAAGGAGAAGTGGCTCCGCATGAAGTTCAAGGAGGAGCGCGCCGAGAAATTACTGGAAGTCCTTCAGAAATATGCCCCCAACATGACGAAGGACAAGGTGCTGTGGTGGAATATGACCACCCCCGCCGACATCGAAAACAAGTTCGTCAATATGGTGAAAGGCTCGATAAAACAGGGGGCCTACGACTCGACGCAGATGGGCTACTGGCGCCCCAACGATGACTGCCCCAACCACAGGACGCCGATAAATAACCTGTACCTGGGTGGGGCAAGCAGCTATCCCGGCGGCCTGGTCACCTTCGGTGCGGGGTACGGCACGGCCAACGTGGTGGCCGAGGATACCGGTGCGGACAAATGGTGGCCGGAGCCCGATCATGTAACCGCCGCCCGCGCAAAGGGCATGCCCCTGTAATATGGACCGGTTAAGAGCCTTATCGTACACAGCGGGAACGAAGTACGACGCGATCGTGGTGGAGGCCAGCCCGTCAGGCGGCGCCTGCATCGCCCTGCTACATGGTTGGGGGTGCCCTGGATGACATCACTTTCGCCACAGTCCTTGCTAGCTAAGGAGCGCTAACTATGGAATTCTATGAAGAGTTGAAGGCAGATATTGGGAAGGAGGGGGAGCGGCTAGTTGCCGTTGATGAGGTGTGCAAGCCGATGATCAGGCACTGGTGCGAAGCGATGCAGGATGGCAATCCCTTGTATACCGACGAAGAGTATGCCAGAAAAAGCAAGTATGGTGGTATTATCGCCCCACCCACTATGGTGCTGACATGGACTATGCCCCCACTATGGCCTCCGACGGATCGGCCACCGCATCCCTTTGAGCAGTTTTTAGAGAAGCTCGATAAAGCTGGCTTCTATGGGATACTCATCACCAATGTGGCCCAGAAATATTTGCGGCCGCTATTTCCTGGGGACCATATAAACTTCACGTATAAGGTTACTGATGTGTCACCGGAGAAAAAGACGAGCTTGGGAAGTGGTCACTTCGTGACCACGACCTTCGTCTTCAATAATCAAAAAGGGGAGACGGTTGCCACCCAAAGTCTTACCGTCTTGAAGTATCGCATCGGAGCCTAAGGCGCTAGAACTAATATAATAGAATAGAGAGGTAAAGATGGCTTGGAAATCCCTTTGCTGGGAGGATGTTGAGGAAGGACAAGAGCTTCCCACAGTAACTAAGGATATTACCTGTACCACGGTAATCGCTGGCGCTATAGCTAGCAGGGACTTTACCCCCGTACATCACGACCGTGACTTTGCCCAAAAAGCGGGCCTGAAGGACTTCTTTCTGAACAACGCGACCATCTGTGGATTCTCGGGTAAGTACTTGACCGACTGGACAGGACCTGAGGGAGAGCTAAAAGAGATATCATTTCGCATTGCGACACCCTGCTTCCCCGGTGATACCATGACAATGACCGGCAAGGTGGTCAAAAAATACACCGAGGGAGACCAGCACCTGGTGGATGTGGAATATGAGTTCGCTGTTCCACAGGGGCGCAACTGCGGTGGAACAGGAACCATTGCTCTGCCTACCCGAGGGCACAAACTGACTTGACAACCTGATGATCAGGGAAGTTAGGCTGCACTGGGGCTCAGCTGAATAGAGTGAGAAGGAGATGCACATGGCTGAAAGAGTGGCGATCGTGGCAGTAGCCCAGACCAAATACCACCCCAACAGGGCTGATGTAAGTGAGGAGGAACTGGCGTATGAGGCAATAAAGCAAGTGCTGGAGGAGACGGGACTCACCCTGTCCGACATGGAGTCAGCCATAACTTGCTGCCAGGATGCCTACGATGGCAGGACGATAGCGAGCTTGAGTCTCCAGCGCGTTGTGGGAGCGCATTTCGGGCATGAATTGACCGTAGCTGAAGATGGAATCAATGCCGCCTACGTTGCCATGGCAGAGGTCCTCTCCGGCCACTTTGAGACCGTCCTGCTTGTGTCTCATATGAAGGAATCTCAGGCTGAAAAGAGCGTGATTGAAAATTGTGCCTTCGATGCCATTCTCATGAGGCAGCTGGGTTTGGACTATACCTCAGCCGCTGCCCTGCAGGCCAGGCGCTATATGGACAGGTACGGTATTACACCTGAGCAGTGCGCTAAAGCGGTGGTCAGGAACCGCCGCAATGCCAGGAACAATCCCTTTGCCCAGGAGCCCATGGATGTTACGGTGGACGATGTCATCGGATCGAGGATGCTGGCATCCCCCATCAGGCTCCTCGATACCAAACCGATATCGGATGGTGCATGTGCCATGATTATGACTACAGAGGAAAAGGCTAAAAAGCTTACCAAGAAGCTGGTATGGATAGCGGGGGGGTCGAACTGCTATGAGACACACTACCTGGGAGACCGGGAACTGGCCGATTGTGACGCTCTGGTGAAGGCTGCCAAGAAGGCCTACAGCATGGCGGGCATCAATGATCCTTTGAGCCAGATAGATGTGGCTGAGATATCCACGGAGTATTCCTACCAGGAGCCCCTATGGCTGGAGGGGCTTGGTTTCTGCGGCCGCGGCGAGGGAGGCAAGCTGGTTGATTCCAGAACGCTTGAGATGGGCGGCCAGCTTCCGGTGAACCCCTCGGGAGGGGTGCTTCCCGGCAACCCGAATGGTGTAGCGGGTATGGCACGCATCGCTGAGGCAGTATTGCAGCTCCGCGGCGAAGCGGGTGCTGGACAGGTGGAGGGAGCCAAGGTAGCCCTTGCACATGGCTATACCGGGATCTGCGGGCAGCATCAAGCGGTGATGATTCTAGCTAACATGTAGCGGGAGGTAGATATGGCTGGTAGAGTAGCAATAGTAGGAGTCGGACAGACCCGCCACACTAGTAGACGGGACGATGTTAATCTGCCGGAGATGGTCGGTGAAGCAGTGAGGGCAGCCCTGGCCGATGCCCAATTGAGCATAAAGGATATTGAGGCTTTCATCTTCAGTAATATGGAGTCCTTTGAGGGAATCCTTCTGCCCGATCATGGGATGATTACTGAAGTCGGTGCAATAGGAAAGCCCGGTCTGAAAGTCACTGGTGGCGGCACGACCGGATCCGAGGCCGTTGGCGAGGCCTGCAATCTGGTCTCCGCGGGCCTATATGACATAACCATGGTAGTAAGCTGGCAAAAGCACGATTGCGGTGATGCTACTGCTGGCATTTCGGCCGCTGCCGTCCCAATAGCGGCTAAAGGGTTGGTAGTAGGCGCCGTCAGTGAGTTCGCCAAGCAGGCATTGAGCTACATAAATCAGTCCGGTGCCCGGGAGGAGCATGCTGCTATGGTCCGGCTTAAAGCAGACCGGTGCGCCTGCAGGAATCCCTATGCCCATCTGAGGCTTGGCCTGAAGGGCGTGGAAGATTATCTCAAGTCTGGATTCCTGGTGTGGCCTATCAGGCTGCTGGATTTTTGTCCTCAATCCTGCGGTGCATGTGTCGTTGTACTGGCCTCGGAAGAGAGAGCGAAGAAGATCCACAATAAGCCGGTGTGGGTGGTCGATTTCGAGGTAGCACACCAGGAACCGTTCAGCGCCGGCAGCTTTGGCGACCCCACCGGCACAGAAACGTATTCTCAGGACGTGGCTGCCGCAAGGCTTTATAAGAGGAATGGCATAACTGACGTTAGAAAGCAGGTCGATCTGGCAGAGATCTACGAGCCATCCACCTGGGAAGAAATGAGTCTCTACGAGCATTTCCACTTCTGTGAAAAGAACGAGGGCTGGAAGCTGATAGAGAAGGGGGTAACCGAGATAGAAGGGGAGTTCCCGGTAAACCCATCAGGAGGCGTGATAGCTAGCAATCCCATCGGCGCTACGCCTGTCATTCGCATTGCCGAAGCTGCTCTCCAGATCCGTGGGGACGCCGGTGAGCACCAGGTTACCAGGGACGTTAAGACAGCTATTGCCACCTCTCTGGGTGGCCCCAACTGGACGGCGATGTTCTTGCTCAAGAGGTCCTTATAGGAGGCGATGAAATGTCAGAAGGATCCCCGACTAAAAAGGTGGAAGGGCCGGAGTATATCCGTATAGAGTTCAATTTGCCCCGGCATTACAACTGGTCTACGGGCAGGTACCTAGGTAAGGTTTACGCCGAGGCGAAGGAGAACAAGAAGATGGTGGCACCCCGCTGCCCCAATTGTAAGCAGCTCTGGGCGCGCCCACCGTCGCCGGTCTGCCCCAAGTGCAAGGTGGATGTGGGCTGGGACTGGGTGGAACTGCCCCTGACGGGCACGATATTCCAGTATACCTATCAGGTCTATCCCCTGTGGGACCCGCACGAGGGGGAGAGGTGGTCTAATCCCCACCCTCCTGCCATCATCCTTCTGGATAATGGCATTTACTTCAGACACCTTCTCGAGGAGACAGACACGAAGAAGCTGAAAGAGGGGATGCGGGTGCAGGCTGTGTGGGAAGAGGATTACGAGAAGCGCGGCAAAGGCTTCCAGGACATCCTGTACTTCAGGACGATCGAGGAGTAGGAGGTTAACACATGGCAAAAGTAACCGAGAAGCTGGAGGGGATGGACGTCTGGGTTTACCATGGGCAGATATATATCCCGAATACGTATTCCGCCGGAGCTGTGGGGAGCCGGTTCCTCATTGAACTGAGAGACAATAAGAAAATCATGGGTACGAGATGCCCTACCTGTAACCGTGTTTATGTCCCTGCCAGGTCTGTATGTAAGGATTGCTTTGGTGAGCTCAGTGAGTGGGTTGAGGTGAGCCAAAAGGGAACCCTGCTCACCTATACCATTGCCTACCAGTCGAATCCTATCCAGCCAGTGTCCACCCCCATCGTATACGGGATAATTAAACTGGACGGGGCTGACACCGGCCTTGTCCATATGCTGGGGGAGGTCGATCCCGAGCACCTAAGGGTCGGGATGAAGGTCAAGGCGGTATTCAAGGTTAAGAAAGAGCGCGTGGCCAGCATCCTGGATATCAAGTACTTCAAGCCGCTTTAGTATCGATCAGCAAAGCAATAACCGTTAACAGCGGCAACAATTGGCTTGTAGTCACTATTAACGGCTTTGATTCTTGATATCAGTAACCCTCATTAGCTTCGCAGCTATTTTCCAACCTTCACTTCCAGCCCATGAGATTCCAGAACCACCCTGCACTTTTTCACCACATCACTATCCGGCTCAAGGATGCCGTCCGGTCCATTATGACCATAGTGCTTTCCCAAACCGGAATATTTGTCTTTCCCCCACTCATGATATGGCAGTAGAGATATCTTTTCCGCTCTAGTCCTGGAAGCAAGCTCGGCTGTCTTTTGCATATTCGATTCCGAATCATTGAAACCAGGTATTAGTGGAATTCTCAGCCAGATTTTCGTCGTGTTTGAAGCTTTATCAAGATTCTCCAGAATCAGTTCATTAGATACTCCGATTTTTTCCTCGTGCTTCTCAGGGTCCATATGCTTGACATCAAAAAGGATCAGGTCTGTGTGCCTGAGAACCTGTTCCATGTTTTTCCACGGGCAGTATGCCGTCGTATCAAGCGCAGTATGAAAACCAGCATCTTTGCATTTCTTGAAGAAGTCCCGAACGAATTCCCATTGAAGCAGTGGCTCACCTCCGGAAACTGTTACTCCACCGCCGGAAGTGTTGTAGAAATCTCTGTCCTGCGCAGTAATCTTGAATGCTTCATTCACCGTCTTATACTCCCCCATCACCTGAATGGCATGGGAAGGGCATACCTTACCACACTCCAGACAATTGGTACACAGGTCCCAGTCAATGGTGCGGATATCGTTATCGAAAGAAATGGCGCCCGCAATGCAGGCTTCGGCACATCTTTTGCAGCTGATGCATTTGCGCTCGCCCACCATAATCTCAGGTTCGCTGCTCATTCCCTCAGGATTACTGCACCACGGGCAATGTAAAGGGCAGCCTTTCATGAATAGGGTAGTCCTGATACCAGGACCATCTTGAATCGAGAACTTCTGGATATTGAATATTAATCCCCTTTGTTCATCTTCACTGTCTGACATCATTTGTACCTCTTATGGTCCTGCGTTTTTACGCAGGTGGACAAAACGGGTGACTCCACTCGGGTCTTCATCAGGAGCCCCTGTGAAGATAGCGTGGGGCGTATACCCCACGCTATCTCGTGAGCAACCGAACTTTAGGGCGCGAACTAGGTGAGGGCCTGTTCTGTTCTTTCAATGATGCTGTCTTGGGTCCACACGGGCAGGTCGACAAAGTGGGCGCTGTATCCGGCAACCCTGATAATAAGTTCGGAATGTTCTTCTGGCTTGACTTTCGCCTCCCGAAGCTCTTTACTACTCACCACGTTGAACTGGATGTGCGGGCACGTTCCCTTCGCATGCCATACCTTGAGATAATCGGCAAAGAGCTTCTTATTCTCTCCTTCCAGGTAGGTGCGCATGAAGCGCTGGTTAAACAGCTCCGAGTGCATGAAGGGCACCTTGCCCACCGAGTTCAGTACGGCGGTCGGACCCTCGCTGTCGGTTCCCGCCATCGGCGACCGAGAGCCATCGGCCAACGAGGTGCATGCCAGTCTTCCATCCGGGCTGGCAGGGGCCACCAGACCCATCATGGTGTGCCCGGCGGCAGTGCTGCCATCCATCGTCAATGAACAGCCCCAAGCATCCTTGAACTTGCTGACAGTCTCCCATTGCCCGACAAGGAACCGCCTTGCCCAGCCATCGGCGAAGTCGTCGTCGTTGCCGTACTTGGGTGCATTGAGGAAGTCCTGTCGCATTACCTCGTACCCGGACCAGTTGGCGTCCAGCGCCCGTATCAATTCCTCCATGGTATATCTCTTCTCGTCGAACACCAGGCGCTGAATCGCGGCAAGCGAGTTCGCCACGTTGATCCCACCGAAAGGAGTGACCTCCGGCCAAGTGTCGTGCTCCTTGTGAAAGTGTACGACATCGATCCCTCGCTCGAGCGTCTCATCCAAGAGCAAGGAGTAGCACGGGTCGGGCTTGCGCTCCATCAACACCTGCTGAGCGATTTTCCACGAAACCGTGAAGATCCTCACGTTGTACTTCAAACGCTCGAAGTAGGCCTCCATGATCTCGCCCGCCGACTGCATCTCCGTCGCCTTCTTGCCGGCAGCGAGGACCACGCTGCCGCACCGGGCCTCCTGGTCGTTGAGGCGTAGGACCTGGTCGAGGACCGCGGGGCAGTTCATCTCTAGGCCGGGCGCCAGGCCGGAGAGCAGCATGCCCGTGCCCTTAACGCTGAAGGAGGCGCATGCGATCGGCATGACCTGCTTGGCATCCTCGACGCTGTATCTTCTCATAATTGCCCACCTCGTCAGCAGATCCATGTTGAAGTAGGAGGGGTGTCCGAGGCCTGTTCGGCCGAGATCAATCGCCGCCGAGATGAACTCCGGCGAGATCCCGGCGTGATATTGGACTGCCACCGGTGGCTGGGTCAGGTGCAGGTTGCCGAGCGCCTCCAGGACGATGAAGCTGAGTTCGTTGGTGGCGTCTTCTCCATCGTCTGTTGTGCCGCAGATATTGGCTGTGTACATAGTGCCGGTACCAGCTACGCCGGCGAACTTTGCCGGCCACTCAAGCGGTGCGCCAATCTCCTGGATTTTTAAGAAGAGGCACTCGACAAGCTCGACCGCATCCTCCCGCGTGATCCGCCCGGATTCGATGTCCGCCTGGTAGTACGGCCACCAGACCTGATCAAACCTCACACCGCTGCCGTAGCCCCAATGAGCGAAGTAGTGGGCGACGACCTCGACGGTCCAGTAGAACTGCAGGCACTCGTGGAACGTTCGGGGTGGATGTGCGGGGACGTGCTCAAGGATGTCCGCCATCTCTTCAAGTTCCCTTCTCCGCTTCTCGTCGGGCTCTTGCGCTGCCTGCTGCCGGGCCGTCTCGGACAGCCTCTGGCCGTAGCGAATGATCGCCTTGCCGCAGCGCACAATCGCCTGCCATTCATAGCGCTTCGCCAGGTATTCAGCCGGGTCCAGTTCCTCGACCCTGGCGTCCAGCTCGGCGAGTTTAGCCTCAGCCTTCGCTATCCTGGCAGCCAGTCCCTCGCGGAAGAGAACCTCAAAGTCCCAGGACGGGATTACGAGCCCCTGCTCCCATACGTTAAATATAACAGCTCCGTAGGTTGTGATCATGGGCGCCATCTCCTCCGGCAGTGAGGACTTGATCAGTGCCATTGTGCTCCTCCGCTCCCAGAAGGGACAGATCTCGTCGAGGATCTCCCGTCTCTCCTCGTCCGTGACAATCTGAGAGAAGCCTCCCGTGGTGACCGCCTCGGGCATCCAGTCGACGTTCGTCTCCGGGTACCATCTAATCTTGTGTGCTTCACCGTTAGGGTCGCCCACGATCAGCTCCCCGTCCTTGATGAAGACGGGCATCTCCTCGCACAGCTTCTCCACCATGCGGGCATACTGTAGTGGCGCCGGCTGGCCATCGGTTTCCCGAAAGGCCGTGGTGACGATCCGCGCCCTGTCCATGTCCATCCTGATGCCCTTACGGAACCCGGTCTTCCCGAGCCCCTCCGCCGGCTTCACCAGTATGCTCTCGGTAACCGCCCCCTTCCAGTACAACGCGTTCCGCAGCTTGTTGGTCCGGGGTGTGGAGCCATAACCCCACTCGAAAGGTACGCGCTTCTTGCATCTCTCCTCAAAATCTTCCATTTTGTGTTTCAAACTTTCAGTCATTATGACCATTGACTTTTACCTCCTTTGGTGATTGAAAGGATATCGATTATTTATATCACCTGTCATTGGCATCACATCCTTTTCTCTAAACCTTGGAATGAAAGCCACCCAAGAATTTGTGTGGTACTTATAACACGGATCCCTCCATGTGTCAATGGGGCAATCTTTAATATGCTGCTAGAACTGAGGTGGATAATGTATGGTCTTTGAGCTCTCGGATCTGGCTTTGTTCAATCACCCGCCCGCACTTGGGGCATTTGAACCAGTTAGACATTTGAGCCTACCTTCGGGGGAAGGGTTAAGTACAGCACAGAAAATGAGAAATGTCAATGAGTTACAAAATTAGGTACTGCTCGGCTGTGGTTGACGATATAGGAAGCGAATAGCATACTTACTCTGAAAGGGATAAGTATGCTATATGAAAGAGGCCAAGCACCCTTTATGAGCTACGCTCGCTACATCAACTCGATATCGTGGCAGTCTGGGTCGATGATGAGCGTTGGTTCCGTTAGACTCTGCACCTCCTCAGGGGTCCACCCCGGAGCCACCTCTTTGAGAACAAGCCCGCGATCTGTCACCTCGATAACGGCTATGTCGGTTACAATGAGGTTAACGCAGTTGAGCGCGGTTATGGGGTAGATGCACCTCTTCAGGATCCTAGGTTGCCCATCTTTGGTGGTATGGTTCATAGCTATGATAAGCTTCTTCGCTCCTGAGGCGAGGTCCATGGCACCGCCAATGACGCCTATCTGCCTTTCGGGCACCATATAGTTGGCCAGGTCTCCCTCTTCGGAGACCTGAAAGGCGCCCATGACGCTGATGTCAATATGACCTCCCCTTATCATGACGAAGGCCTCGGCGTGGTCGAAGCAGCTCATACCCGGTTGCTCATGCACCGTCTGACCGCCAGCATTGACCAATTCGAAATCCCCCTCCCCCGGGGCAGTCATTTCCCCGAAGCCGAGGACACCGATCTCGGCATGAAACAGCACCTCTCTGCCTGCGGGGACGAAGTTACACGCCAGGCCAGGTAGCCCGATCCCCAAATTGACTATATCGCCATCGTGAAACTCTTTAGCTACCCGGAGAGCTATGGTCTGCCTGTCCAGTCTTTCCTTTTCCTGCATGCTATCCTTCCCCCCCCACGCTAATTGCCCTTCCTCTCCAAAAACTTTTGGTAAGATTCCCTGGCCTCGGCGCTGATCTCCACCTCCTCTTCCTCGATCACCTGGGGGCGCACCACCACCCTGTCCACATAAATACCCGGTGTGTGGATCGCATCGGCATCAAGCTCGCCCAGCTCCACGATCTCATCTACCTCTGCTATGGTGACTGTGGCCGCCCCGGCCATGACGGCATTGTAGGTCCTTGATGTTCTCCTGTAGACCAGGTTGCCCCAGCGGTCGCCTTTGTGGGCCTTTATCAGGGCGAAATCGGCCTTGAGCGGGAGCTCCAGTATATACTTTTTGCCATCAATGACCTTGGTCTCCTTCCCCTCCTCCACCACCGTTCCTACTCCCACTGATACGTAAACGCCACCGAGCCCGGCCTTGGCCGCCCTGATCCGTTCCGCCAGTGTCCCCTGAGATACCGTCTCCAACTCTACCTTTCCCGCCCTCAGCAGCCTCTCGAAGTTGTTTTGGTAAATAGTGCTCACCGGGGCGGTAGCGATGGCCTTCTTTATCTGACCGTTCCTCACCAGGATATCCGGATCCTCAGCGAACTTAAAGCCCAATTGCTTCCACACATCCTTGCCGAAACCGGTGACATTGGACACCATCGTCAGCTCTTTCGAACCTTTACGGGCCAGCGCTTCCAGAAGCAAAGATGGGGCGCCAGCTACTATGCCAAAGCCGCCGATCATGATAGTGGCGCCATCCCCTATATCGGCAACCGCTTCATCGAAGCTGGAGACTATTTTGTTTATTGGCATAGGGTACTCCTAACCTTCACAACCCTTTCAGCCTCCCCCAAGTCCACTGATATTTCCTTTGGTACAGGCTACTTACCTCCTGGCGCTTTTATCGGCCGGTAAAGTTCGGCTTGCGCTTTTCAAGGAAAGCTATGGGCCCTTCCTTAGCATCATCAGAGGCGAACACTAGGCGAGTGCCCTGTTCCGCTCCATCTCAACCAGCTCTAGTCCAGCCCGATCGTCGCGAAGAACCTGGAGAACATCTCCTTTATCTCGGCTGTCGTTGTGTACCTCTCGTCAAAGTTGTCCATCCCGATATGCATAAACGGGACCCCGAGCTCGCGGCACGTCTCCCTCATCATGCCAACGTTTGCAGAACCATCCTTGTGGCCCATGTGGCCAGGCCAGACGACACAATTTATTTTGTAGTCTTTGACTACCTGCCTGATGTCACCGATCCAGTTATCTGCCACACCCCGTGCCTGCCTCATCATCGGGGCATCACACAAAGCCCTCTTAGCCAGTCCCTTGAGCATGGTTTTCTCGCTTGAGGTGTCGATCAGCGTGTAGGGGCAATAGCCGAACATGTCCATAACGTTGACCGCCCCATACTCCTGCTCCAACCAAGGAAAGAGGTCAAGGCTCAAGCCCAAAGACACGACGTCAAACCAAAACATCCTTACCCTCTCATTCTCTACCTTGCCCTTTCCCTCTCGCACCAGCTGTTCGGCGTCGTCAACGAGGTCCGTGAACCACTGGGTGCCTCTGGGGTCACCGACTAGGATATTCAGAGCTACACCGAAGGCCTGCAGTCCTACGCCGAAGCCGTGGGGACAGGGCACCGCTCGCCTCAGCTCGTTGTACTCCATCCACAGCTCGTACATCTTGTTGGACTCCTCTATGACCTCCCGAAGTCTGTCCATATCCAGCTTGCGCCCGGTGTGCTCCTCGAGGAAGGAAATCATTTGCTTGGTTTCGTTAGCATAGTAATCTAGACTTCGCTCATCATCCCAGTAGGGCGGGTCACAGCCGAACATCGGAATTTTGCCCCAGTTTTCGTTTGTCTGCATTAGTTGGTGTGCCATTAGGGAAGCATCGCACGGGTGAAGCATGGCTATAACCACAGTCGGCAGTGGAGCAAGATCTTTCTCTACCCAGTATCCTGCTACCCTGAAGGCGGTGCATAAGTCCTTTCCAAACAGGCTCTCGGTTGCATCGATCTCGTCTCCTAGGTTGGGGTTCATAGCGTTCGTGAACACGGGCGTCAAAAAGGTGTACCATGGGAGATCCATGGCAACGTATATCTCCGGTTGACAGCCGTAGTAGCTGGCGACGAATGGCGTGCCCTCCTCAACAGCCTTTATTACTGCGTTGTGTTGCCCAACATACGCCTCGGTCAGGGGAGCATAAAGCTTATCAGTCCCCGATGGACTTTGCCCGAACGCCTTTGCCATCGCCTCGTACGAATCGCGTTCCTCTATAAACTTTGCCAATCTCCTTTGTTGTTTCTCTTTCTCTGTAGCCATCGTCTACCTCCCTATTGTTTCCAGAAATGCCTGGACCCTCGTTCTCAGTTGGCCGATACCGCCCAAGACGTATTCCCTATCCAACTGCATATAGGGAATACCTTCAGGCTTGAACTCCTTGCCCAGCTGATAGTGCTCAACTGTCCAAAGGTCACAAAAGAGTAGCCTCTCGCCAATAATCCCGTCCACCTTGAACTCCCGGATCATATCCCTGGCCAAAGCGGCCCTCCGTGGGTAATCCTGGAACATTCGCGGACAGGAATAGCGGTCTGCGATGTAGTATTGAGCAAGAGCCTGTAAGGGGTCGCCGGCCTTCTCATCCACGTCGTTCCAGAAAATCCTGGTGCCAAAGCATATCGAGTCGGTGACCACCAGGCCGCCTTGCTCCTCGATGACTTTGATGTAGCCGGGGTCATCAAGTATGCCGCCTACTATCATCAATCTCGCCCGGTAATCCTTGATGCCCTCCGCCCCCTTCAAGTCCTCCAGAAGCTCCTTCAGCATCTGATTGAACCGCTCCCGGGGCATGGCTGTGCTTGCGACAACGACGGCCAGCGCCTCTGCCCCGGTAATCGGCGGGTTATCCTGCTTCCTGAGCTCGTAAAGCTGCCTCAAAAGGCGCCGCGTCTCGTTATGGGTCTTTATCGCCTCCCGCAGATTATCATCGGTGATGGTTATGCCCAGGTGCTTCTCCAGCGCCTCCTTGAGAATTGCCATTTCTTCCCGGTACCATTCCACCTGCAGCTCACCGGTCTTCTTGGGAAGGCTCATAACGCGCACGAAGGGGGTGTCCACCTTGCGCTTCCAGTTATCGTAGATGCGGCGGCAGTGGTCGCACGTGTTGAGCCATATAGCACCTTCAATAAAGTCATAGTCGCCCCGCAGTCCCATGTTGAAGCAGTGCCGGGTGAAACTGCAAATGATGCTGGCAAAATAAGCATCTGCCAGCTCCGTCCCGGTGCTGCCTGTCCCTCTAGCTCGGAAGGGCACCATGCCGGCAGCGGTGATGATCTCCTCCGGCCCACAGGAACAGAAGAGCGCCATCACCTTGCCCCCCTGCTCCATCCACTTCTTCAGTTCAGGGTTAACGAGGGTCTCGGTGGCTTCCTGGAATTGCCGTAATGCCTTCGATTTCACCTTTGTCTCCAATTCTTCTCCCCCTTTCGAGGCGATCCTTTTCGTGGCCGCCCCTCTAATGCTTTGGACTTTATCTTTGGTTTATACCTCTTTTACCCTTTCGAGACAATCCTTTTCATGGCCGCCCCGCTGCAATTATCACCGCATCAAACGTTTCATCGGGCATCACAGCCTGCTTTTTTTAAAAAGCTTTGACATCTAATAGGTGACAAGAAGTTATCACGATAAAGCGTTACTATTATAATAGGGAATCTCCCACACAGTGCTGGACATAGAGAGGG